>QBVV01000132.1 GCA_003284265.1 SAR116 cluster bacterium AG-313-A07 | reverse complement strand
ATCACATCTGTTTTAGCCATTTCACCATCGATTATACAACTCATATATTGCCATAAAATCGCTCCATGTGTGAGCATTGCCCCTTTAGGAAGGGATTCTGTACCGCTTGTATAAACAATTTGCGCTAGGAGGGAATCTTCCAAACCGGCTACAATTGGAGTATTATTTTCTGAAATTAATGTATTGAAATCATAATCTGCATCTTGAGATGCGGGCGCATTTTCACCGGGCAATGCTATTGTTAGTTTAACATCGGTTCCAAGGGCCATGGCATTTGATGCCACTTCCATAAATTCGGGGCCGACGGCTAATATCTTTGACCCTGAACTCCCAAGTATGAAATTAATTTCTGTCGCATTTAACATGAAATTAATTGGCACTAACACTGCGCCTATTCGGGCTAACGCGAATCTAAAAGCAGCAAAGCTATGGGAATTGCGGGAGAGAATAGCGACTCTGTCGCCAAGTTTAATTCCTTTTTCTATAAGTCCATGACCTAATTGGTTGCAGATATTATCAAACTCTGAATACGTCCACTCTATATTTCCACAGCAAATGGCTAACTTGCTTGGATCTCTTGCAGTAGACCGTCTCAAGATATCCCCGACAGTATGCTGTCGGGCTAGATTAATTTTTTCACTAATGGCAGTATTCATAGTACATCCTCGATTGGTGACATTTTGCCCGATGCTATTGCGTTTCTAGAGTTTTTTTGGATTACTCTAACAGGATCGCGTTTTTTTGCATAAAATGTACGTCTGAATAACTGAACTAAGCAATCCAAAAAATTATCAGAAATGGTTAACAAATTATAATTGGATACATTCAATGCCTGATAAAAAAAATATATTATTTATTATGGCTGATCAGCTTCGGTCTGATTATTTAGCATGTAATGGCCACCCCACAATAAAAACGCCCAATATAGACGCATTAGCAGCTGCTGGTGTTAATTTTACAAACACGTTTTGCCAGTCGGCTGTGTGCGGGCCGTCTAGAATGTCGTTTTACACTGGTCGTTATATGTTCACTCATGGGGGAACCTGGAATAATATACCCGTCCGAGTAGACGAAAAAATGATGGGGGATTATTTACGCCCATACGGTTACCGAGTGGGCATTGTGGGGAAAACGCATTTTAAGCCTGATCGTGCCGGAATGAAAAAACTTGGTATATCCGTGGATGGTGACTTAGGTGTACTGCTTGGCGAATGTGGTTTTGAACCATGGGAGCGCGATGACGGTTTGCATCCAGATCAAAGTCTCGATCCCGATCTTTCATACAATCGGTATCTTCGTGAAAATGGTTATAGTGGAGACAACCCTTGGCATACTGTCGCAAACTCTGCTGAAGGGTCAGGGGGTGAAGTCCTATCGGGATGGTCAATGCGTAACGTTCAATACCCTGCTCGAGTGGACAAAAAACACTCGGAAACCGCTTTTATGACAGATAGAGCAATGCAAGTAATTGAAGAGCTGGATGATAACCCATGGTGCCTACACTTATCGTATATTAAGCCTCATTGGCCTTACATGGCACCAGACCCCTACCATGCACGTTATTCAACAGAAGATATCATCCCAGCTATTAGAAGTGATAGAGAATTATTGGATCGGCACCCTGTTGTTAGTGCGTTTGGAAACCATGAGGAAAGTATAAATTTCAGTCGTGACGAGTGTAGGAAAAGGGTTATCCCCGCTTATATGGGATTGATTTCTGAACTGGATTTCCATATTGGCCGCTTGATTGACTTCTTAAAAATACGGGGCGATCTGGATAATACAGTCATTGTATTGACAAGCGATCACGGTGATTATCTTGGTGATCATTGGCTGGGTGAAAAAGAACTTTTCTATGAATCAGCGATTCGCATTCCTTTGATTGTAATTAACCCTGATAAAGGGGCTGAAAAAACCCGCGGCACATCTAATAAAAGTTTTGTGGAGAGTATCGACCTTCTGCCCACATTCCTAGGACTGGTTGGGTGCCAGAATTCCTATGAT
>QBVV01000131.1 GCA_003284265.1 SAR116 cluster bacterium AG-313-A07 | reverse complement strand
ACATTATAATTTAGGTAATATATTCCAAAAAGCTAAAATGTTTGAGGAAGTGATCATAAATTATAATAAGGCAATCGAACTCAAACCAGATTATGTTGACGCGCATAATAACCTGGGCATCGTTCAAAATGAACTTGGAAAGTATGAAGATGCTTGTACGAGTTATAGTAAAGCAATTGAGCTTAAACCTGACTATGCATTAGCGTACAATAACCTTGGGAATGCGCTTAAGGCTCTTAGAAAGTATGAACAAGCGATCATTAGTTTAAAAAAAGCAATTGGACTTAATCCGATTTTCAATGAGGCGTATAATAACCTTGGAATTGTTTTCAATGAATTTGGGAAATATGAAGAAGCAGTTTCTAAATATGGAAGGGCACTTAAAATTAATCCTAGCTATCCAACGACGTATAATAATCTAGGCATCACACTAGGTAAACTTGGAAAACACGTTGGAGCAATTAACAATTATAATAAAGCGATTGAACTGCGACGTGCCGTTTACCCCGAGGCACATGAAGTTTATGATAATCTTGGGTTAGCGCTGCGTTTTTTTAAAGCCGTTAATTTTTCTAACTCTCTCGCAGATAATTACCTTAAGATGCTTGATATTGGAACGGTTGTTAGGCCCAGCGATTTAAGTAATTCTATTATTACTCTTCTTAAACACCATACAATATTAAGGGAAGTAATTCCGGTTAATAACCTTAAAAAACTAAGAAAAAGTGCCACAGATATTTTACTCAATGTATCTAAGGTCCCCTTGTTTCTTAAGATTATAGAGCTCTGCCCTATAGCCGATTTAGAGATAGAATTTTTCTTACAAAATCTACGGAGAATTCTTTTACTGGATCGGGAAGCATTCCCAAACAAAAATAATTTTCTTCAATTTCAATGTTCACTAGCTCTTCAATGCTTTACGAATGAATTTATTTACCCAGAAACTGAAGAAGAGACAACAGCAGTTACAACTTTAGAGTTGATGCTTCAAAAGTCATTTTTAAATACGCGAGAGATATCTACCTATGATATTGCCTGTCTTGCGAGTTATCGTCCTTTACATAACTACTCTTGGGCAAAAAAAATAGTGGGGATCACTGATTTAAAACTTTTAATCAAGAGACAGGTTCTCGAAGTTAAAGAGGAATTTGAACTGAAAAAGGGAATACCAACATTAAATCCTATCGTAGATCAAGTTTCTCTTTCTGTTAAAAATCAATACGAAGCGAATCCATATCCAAGATGGGTTAATACAAGATTAGAAGTTAAGCCGCAAAGCATAGAGCAATATGCACGACAAAGAGAATTTCAGCTTTCTAATAAATCAATTCCATTCTCTAAAACTCCTCAAATTTTAGTAGCCGGTTGTGGAACTGGACAACATCCCTTAAGTACCGCCACACGGTTTAGGAGTAGCCATGTTTTAGCAGTAGATTTAAGTTTTAATAGCCTTAGCTACGCGAAGCGCAAAACTAAAGAACTTGGTTTTAAGAACATTGAGTATATGCAAGCAGATATCCTTAATCTTGGGATGCTTAATAAAAAATTTGATATTATTGAGAGTGTTGGCGTCCTGCACCATATGGCGGATCCAATTGCGGGGTGGAAAGTCCTAACGACGTGCCTCAAACCAAATGGTTTGATGAAAATTGGACTATACAGTCAGATGGGCCGCCAACAAATTATCAAGGCCAGGAATATTATTTCTAAAGACAATATATTACCGAGAAGAGAGGATATGCTCAATTTTCGGCAGTATATCATTGGAAAGGATAACGCTATCCTAAACTCTTTAAAGAGTACGGGTGATTTTTATTCAATTAGTGAGCTCAGAGATTTATTATTTCACGTTCAAGAGCATCGCTTTACAATTCCTCAAATAAAAAAAATACTTAGCGAAATTGGACTAGTATTCATAGGTTTTGAATTCCCAATTCCAGAAATAAGAACACATTTCCAACGGATTTTTCCCGAAAAAGATGCTATATATGATTTAGAAAAATGGCATGAACATGAAAGCTTAAACCCAAATCTATTCTCTGGAATGTACCAATTCTGGGTACAAAAATCATAATGATTTTACTAGATTAGACTTTATTTTGGATAATTTAGAGTTGCCAATG
>QBVV01000130.1 GCA_003284265.1 SAR116 cluster bacterium AG-313-A07 | reverse complement strand
CTGGCTACCTGGTGTTGCTAATTTTGGACGGCGACCGACCGTCAATGACCGTGGTGCGTTATTTGAAGTTAATTTGTTTGATCTAGATAAAGATCTTTACGGGCAACAATTAGCAATAAGAGTTGTTGACTTTATCCGTCCAGAAATGAAATTTAGTGGAATAGATGACTTGAAGACGCAGATAACGCTAGATGCTATGAGAGCGAAAGAATTACTCTCGGAAATTAGAAGTTAAATTTTAGGACATTTGATTAATGACCATAGATTATAAAGACACAATCTTTCTCCCTAAGACGGATTTCCCAATGCGGGCAGGCCTTCCAAAGAAGGAGCCGGAGATATTGGCGGAATGGGAGCGTATTGACCTAGAGAAAAGATTAAGGGAAGACCGAAGAGGAAAAGAAAAGTTTATCCTGCATGATGGTCCACCATACGCTAATGGGCATCTTCATATGGGCCATGCTCTAAATAAAATACTTAAAGACGTGATTAACCGGTCTCAGCAAATGCTGGGCAAGGATGCCAATTATGTGCCTGGCTGGGATTGCCACGGCTTACCAATTGAATGGAAAATCGAAGAGGGATATCGAGAAAAAGGTCTTGATAAAGATAGTGTCCCTATAATTGAATTTCGCAAGCAATGTCGGGATTTTGCTGAGGAATGGATTAAAATTCAGACTGCTGAATTTAAGCGACTTGGTGTAACAGGAACTTGGGATAATCCATATACAACGATGACCTTCGGAGCCGAAGCTCAAATATCAAGAGAGATAGGGAAGTTTTTGATGAATGGTGGTCTGTATAAAGGCGCCAAACCTGTGCTGTGGTCGGTTGTAGAAAAGACAGCCCTCGCCGACGCAGAAGTTGAGTACCACGATCATAAGTCTACTACTATTTATGTACGGTTCCCAATAGTTAGTAGCAATCAATCGATTCTCGAAGGGGCGTCGATAGTGATATGGACAACCACACCATGGACTATCCCTGGAAACCGAGCGGTGGCTTATGGAGAGCAATTTGACTATGGCGTCTATCAAGTTGAGGAAATAGATGAGGAAAGCACAGCAATTGTTGGTGAAAAACTTGTTATAGGCAATGCTCTTGCAGAAGAGGTTGAGAAGGCTGCTAAAATAACCAAAATGCAACAGATCGGATCCCTAAACGGAGTTGATTTTTCTGGGGTAATTTTATCGCATCCTCTCAAAGGCGCTGGTTTTGATTTCCATGTGCCCATGTTGCCAGCCGATTTTGTCACATTGGAGCAGGGCAGTGGCTTTGTTCATATAGCTCCGGGAGCTGGTTCGGATGACTTTGAACTCGGTCTTGAACATGGACTAGAAGTTGTTACTAACGTTGATGACTCGGGAAAGTTTTATGACCATATCCCTTTAGTCGCAGGTATGGATGTTATCAAAGATAACTATCAGATAGCCATGATAGTTAAAAACGCTGGGGCACTAGTTGCCGTGGGCCGGTTAACCCATAGCTATCCGCATTCTTGGAGATCCAAAGCGCCACTTATTTTCCGGACTACGCCTCAATGGTTTATTTCTATGGAGACTAACGACCTTCGCAAGTCAGCTTTGTCAGCACTAGATGACACACGATTTATTCCACAACGTGGTCATACCAGATTAAAAACGATGATTGAACAGCGGCCCGATTGGTGTGTTTCCAGGCAAAGAGCCTGGGGCGTGCCAATCACAGTGTTTTTAGATAAAAGAACTGGTGAACCGTTAAGGGACCAATCTGTTATCGATAGAATTAGCTCAATTTTTGAGGAAGAGGGGTCTGACGCCTGGTACATCAGCGATCCGCAACGTTTTCTTGGAAATGACTATGACGCGAAAGATTTCGAACAAATTAAAGATATCATAGAAGTTTGGTTTGATAGTGGTTCATCTCACACCTTTGTTTTAGAAGCCCGTCCAGAATTGAAATGGCCAGCTTCACTGTATTTAGAGGGTTCTGATCAACATAGAGGTTGGTTCCACACCTCCTTGCTCCAATCTAGCGGGACCCGAGGCAGGGCTCCATTTGAGGCCGTTTTGACGCATGGGTTTGTTTTGGATGAGGCGGGCCGTAAAATGTCAAAGTCGATGGGAAATGTAACAGCACCCCAGGATGTC
>QBVV01000129.1 GCA_003284265.1 SAR116 cluster bacterium AG-313-A07 | reverse complement strand
AACCGATATTCATTATTTGATCCTCCAGGGTAGATTTTTGATTATATAGCTAAATATATCACTTTAATTTTTCCACATCATGATCCTTTAAAAACCGCAGTTCTTTTTTCATGAAAGGCGGCTACACCTTCAGCAAAGTCATCAGATGTTCTAAGGCGTCCATAAGCATTTCCCTCTATTTCAATTCCGGCCTCAACGGTTGTATTTTGAGCAGCATTAAGCACACCTTTAATCGTTCTTTGGGCCAATGGGGAAAATCCTTTTAATTCTTCGACAAGTTTATCGGTTTCCTTTTCAAGTTGTTCATCTGGCACGCAATCTAGAATAAACCCCCATTCTTTTGCCTGCTTACCGGATACCCTTCGTGAACGAAAAGTCATATCCTTGGTTCTCTGCATTCCAATCATGTGAAGAAGCCTTATAGACCCACCTGATCCAGGGATTTGGCCAATCCTTTGTTCAGGCAATGCATAGAGAGTTGTATCTGATGCGATACGGAAATCGCATGCTAGTGATAACTCGAAACCTACACCAAAAGTGTACCCTCGATTAGCAGCTATAACTGGTTTATGGCATCGTGCTGGGGCAGCTATGTTATCGGCCAGCCGAGATACTAACTCCGGGCTAGCCGCCAAAAAGCCGGCGATGTTCCCACCTGATGAAAAGTGCTTTCCTTCCGCTCTTACAACAATAACGCGAACTCTGTCATCTTTATCCAGTTCTTCGAAAACTAAACGTAATTGATCGCGTTGTGGGATCTCAATAATATTCAAAGGAGGGCGTTCTAGAATTATATCCGCTCTTTGTTTTTCTGGATCAACTTCCACTTTAAATCCATCTAATTTTGAGAGAGCTTCATGGGTTTTAGCGATAAACTTCTCATTCATATTTATTTTCCTCAAGCTTTTCATAGTGTCCATTAACCAAAAGCCGCCTTAAAATCTTTCCTACCGGAGACTTTGGTATTTCTTTCACAAAAATATACTCGCGGGGCCTCTTAAAAGAAGCAAGATTACTCTTCAAGCACCAGTTATCTAGCTGTTCTGAAGTCACTTTAGTACTTTTACTGATAAAAGCCGTTACCTGTTGACCCCACCGCTCGTTTGGTAGTCCGACAACTGCAACCTCTGCAACAGATGAATGTAAGGATAATATACTTTCAATTTCGGCTGGTAATATATTTTCTCCGCCGGAAATTATCATATCATCAACTCGTCCTGTAACAAATAAATCTCCGTCTATATCTCTGTATCCAATATCACCAGTAAAGTACCAATTTTTATAAATTGATTTCTCGTTGGCATCGTCTCTTTTCCAGTATCCATCAAAGGCCTCATCTCCGTCTAACGAGGCGATGATTTGCCCTTCTTCATCAGTAGTCGTGTGGCGTTCTGGGTCTTTAGACCCAAGTTTCACAATACGGATATTTTGATTTATCCCAGCTTTCCCAGCAGAGCCTGGTTTTTTGACTGCATCGGGTTCAACTGTAAACGTATAGATCTCCGAAGACCCGTAATGGTTCACAAATAGCTCTGGTTTGAACTTTTCTTGCAGGCGTTTCAATAATCCATCGGTCATAGCCTGTCCTGCAAAACCCAGTTTTTTTACCGATGAAATATCGGTATGAGCAAATGACCGAGAACTTATTAGATCGTGGTAGAGTGTTGGTACTAGATAAAGATTTGTTATTTTCTCTTTTTCGATCAAATCTAGTGCTTCTTCGGGATCGAAACGCTGTTGGCAGACAAAATGACCATTGTTGATGATGCTGGCTAGCAAAGACCGCACACCCATTGTGTGATAAAGTGGCATCACACCCAATGTTACTTCCTGTTGGTGATATAAGTTTTGGGCGACATGAGCTATAGCGCTAGCGCGTTCTGCAAAATGACTTCTTGGTACCCCCTTACTCCTTCCAGTGGTTCCAGATGTATATAACATTACCGAGGTGCTATCTGGGTATGCTTTGGACGATTTGGCAGCCGGATGACAATTCTTGAATTTTTTCCACGGAATTCCTATCTCATGCGTAGCGTCGACTGCGAACTTGCTTAGATGTTTTGTTTCAGATGAATTAGCGATGGTTCTTTTGGTGGCAGACTCAAAAAAAATTGCTACTGCCTCTGAGTCCTTCACGACGTAATCTAATTCTTCAGAA
>QBVV01000128.1 GCA_003284265.1 SAR116 cluster bacterium AG-313-A07 | reverse complement strand
GGATAGCTTGCATGTCAAGGCCGTTGGCTGTTCCAAAAGCCATAGCTTCGCTCGTGGCCGCCATTGCTGTGGCGGATAAGAAATTGTTGAGAAGTTTTACGGTTTGGCCTTGTCCGGCTGACTGACCAACGTGAATTACATTTTGACCAATGCAGTCTAAGATGGGTTTAACTGTATTAAAGCTATTCAATTGGCATCCCACCATAACCGCAAGCGTTCCCGCTTCTGCTCCGGCTATACCGCCGGAGACCGGCGCGTCAATGTATTCTATTCCATGAGTCTTAAACAGCTCAAATGCCTCTTTTGCATGGGGTATCCCAATTGTGGATGTGTCGATAACCGTTTTTACAATACTGTCAGGGGTATTAATGAATTCTTTTGCAATTGTTAAAGTATCGGGACCTGCGGGGACCGAAAAAATTACAGTCTCAGCTTTTTTTGATAATTCTTCGTTGTTGTGTGCTATTTTTGCACCTTCAGGAGCCAATTCTGTATTGATTTTATCTGCGATGATTAGAGGGTATCCGCCTTTGGACAAGTTGGCAGCCATGCGGCTACCCATACTTCCAACTCCGATCCAACCAATTACTTTATTCATATTTTTATTTCCTCACATTTTTCTTGTAATTTGCCGTTTGATGACTGATTGGGCAAGAAGACTTTTGCTGATTAATGGATTGCATTGTAGTGATCTACTATGTGCTTTGTGAAACAAGCGGTAGTCACATGTTAGAGGAGAGAGTTTTATGAAATTTGTAACGCTAGGCTCGAGTGGTTTAAGAGTGAGTACAATCTGTATTGGTGGAAACTCATGGGGCGCAAATGGACGACGGGATTGGGCTGCTTTTGATAAATCGGATAGTGCTCCTTTTTTCCGCCATGCTTTAGACAGTGGCATTAATTTTTTTGATACAGCGGATGCTTATAATCTCGGAAAGAGCGAGCAGATTATCGGCGAAACACTGATGGGCTATGCCAGTCGGGAGAGTATTGTACTGTCTACCAAAGTTGGCCTTAAGATGGGTGATGGAGCCAATCAGGGTGGTCTAAGTCGAAAGCACATTATGGAGAGTATTGATAAACAATTAAAAAGACTTAACACCGAATACATTGACCTATATCAAATCCATCGGCTCGATAACCGAACACCTCTTGAGGAAATACTTGATACACTCACGGACATAAAGAAAGCAGGTAAAATTCTCTACATAGGCGGCTCAACAATGCCCGCTTATAAATTTGCTCAGCTGATAACCTTAGCTGAATGCAAGGGTTATATTCGCCCAATTTCTATGCAAAACTTGTATAATCTAATCCAGCGGGATGAAGAGCGTGATATGATTCCGTTGTGTATAGAAGCTGGTGTTGGGCTAATTCCATATAGCCCACTGGCAAGGGGTGTTTTGGCTGGAAATAGATCTGCAGGTGGAATTGGTGAGACAGAGAGGGCGAAGCACGATAAAGGGCTTTTGACTGGAGCTTCCCTGTTTCGTGATTCTGATAAGCAGGTTGTTACAAATGTTATCGCCGTAGCAGAAAAATATGATATAAAACCGACTCAGGTAGCTTTATCATGGATACTAAATAAATCTGCTGTTGTTTCTCCTATAATAGGGGCAACAAAACTATCACATATTTCGGATGCAGTATCCTCCATAGATATAGAGTTGAGTGGTGAAGATATAAAAAAACTTGAAAGCGCCTATCAACCAAGAATAGCAGAACCCAATATTTGATATACGTTTTTATTATCCTTGAGTAGAAGGTAATATATCTAATCAACTTAATTTAGAAATGAGTTTTATGGACGAAATAAAAAAGCCCCTGACTGGTATCAGAGTTTTAGATATCGCATGTTTTATAGCAGCACCACACGCAGCTTCCATCATGGGAGAGTTTGGTGCCGATGTAATTAAGGTAGAACACCCCAACGGTGGTGATCCTTGGCGACGTTATGGGACTCAAACTGAGCTTCCAGATCAATCGCTAGCTTGGCTAAATGAAGCAAGAAACAAAAAATCAATAACACTGAATTTGAGCAAGCCGAAAGGGGCAGAGCTCTTCAAGGAAATGATAAAGAAAACTGACGTAGTTTGTGAAAATTTTAGGCCAGGTACTTTGGAAAAATGGGGTCTTGGTTGGGAGGTTTTAAGCAAGATAAATCCAAGTTTAATCCTGTTAAGGGTATCAGGCTATGGACAAACAGGGCCTTATAAAAATAGGCCAGGGTTCGCGAGAATAGCCCATGCTTATGGTG
>QBVV01000127.1 GCA_003284265.1 SAR116 cluster bacterium AG-313-A07 | reverse complement strand
AAATCCTGACTATACTGCCTAGTTAATTCCGGCTTTGATTTCAGACGTTTTATTACCAGACACATATGCAGGCAAAGTAAGTCAAAACGACCATCAATATTATCCGTTACGTGAAAATTTGTAATTAACTCTGGCCTCCGGGCTTGTTTAACAATCTCACCATAGGTTTTTTCAATACCATTTGCGTAACGGTGTCTTGCAAGCCACTTTAACATTTTTATCTCCTAGCCTTATCTTTGAATATCAATTATTCTTCTTGAATTTAAGCCCTCAGATAAAATTTAATAATTTTCTACCTAAGGTTTGAATTGTGTGCAAAAAAATGAGATCACCTGAAAAAGTAGAGTGCCAGGCGGCTCTTTATACGTTTCTTTACGTTCTTCTGAGTAAATGAGATTGATGATAGAATGCATAGCTCCCCAAAAAGGTTTAGTTTCAAAAAAAGCTTTCTTTTATCCGTTGGATTATGCCTCTTAAGTGGTTGCTCCGTTGAAATCGAAGAACACGGTAGAAGAATTGGGAAAGACTTACTAAATAAAATAGTGCCTGGCTCAACTCAAAAGGAGCAGGTATTATCTATTTTGGGAACTCCGTCCACAGAAAACGATTTTGGCAATTCAGCATGGTTTTATATAGCTTCAAACAACAGACGAACAGCATTATTCGGAGACAAATTAGTATCTAGGTCTATTATAAAAATCATGTTCAATGATAAAAACACTGTTACCAAAATTACAACGCTAACAGAAAAAGACCAAAATAGTGTAGAACATAACCAAGAAAAAACACCAACCGCCGGTCAGGAAATAGGTATCCTACAACAGCTATTAGGAAATATTGGTCGTTTTAACGCTAACTCTCAAAGTAAATAGTGGCAACTCTAAATAACTATTCAGAGTTGCCGTTTTAAGGTCCTTACTGGCTCCCCTTAAGCTAGTGCTGCCAGAAGCAATATTGCAACTATATTAATGATCTTAATCATTGGGTTGACAGCAGGACCAGCAGTATCTTTGTATGGGTCACCTACTGTGTCACCGGTTACAGCAGCTTTATGAGCATCAGATCCCTTGCCGCCATGGTTACCGTCCTCAATATATTTTTTTGCGTTGTCCCAAGCTCCACCGCCTGCGGTCATGGAAATAGCAACAAAAATACCTGTAACAATCGTACCTAATAACATAGCCCCAATTGCTGTAAATGCAGCCGTTTGACCTCCGATGGCTAAAACAACGTAATACATAACAACAGGAGCTAAGACCGGCAACAGTGATGGCACTATCATCTCCTTTATTGCCGCTTTTGTGAGTAAATCGACAGCCCTACCATATTCAGGTTTGACTGTTCCCTCCATTATACCAGGGTTTTCCCTAAATTGCCGTCGCACCTCTTCCACTACAGAGCCGGCCGCACGCCCAACTGCTTGCATTCCCATTGAACCAAATAGATAAGGAAGCATTCCCCCTATGAACAAACCTATCACCACATAGGGATCTTGAAGTTCAAACTTAACATCAAGATTTGGAAAGTAATATGTCAAGTCTTCTGTATAGGCTGCAAATAGAACTAGAGCCGCCAATCCAGCAGATCCAATTGCATACCCTTTAGTGACAGCCTTCGTCGTATTACCAACAGCGTCCAGAGCATCTGTTGTTGTCCGAACACTCTCTGGAAGCTCGGACATCTCTGCAATACCGCCTGCATTATCCGTTACTGGACCATAGGCATCCAGAGCAACGACCATACCGGCGAGCGCCAACATAGTAGTTGCTGCGATGCCTACGCCAAATATACCACCCCATATGTACGATGCCAGGATACCGCCTGAAATAATAATAGCAGGAACAGCACAAGCTTCCATTGAAACAGCTAATCCTTGAATGACGTTCGTACCATCACCTGTTTCCGATGATTTGGCCACACTTCTAACGGGACGGTATTCTGTAGATGTGTAATACTCTGTTATCCAGATTAATAAGCCAGTGACAACTAGGCCAACCAAAGCGCAATAAAACAGCATCCGTCCTGATGTTTCCACCCCGTTTGACAGAGTGAAAACGTTTGAAAACCCGAGCATTTTCCATGTTACCAAACCGATTAGAATCGCTGAAATGATAGCACTTGATATAAAGCCTTTATATAAGGCCCACATGATATTGCCATTAGCACCTAATCTAACGAAAAATGTACCAACCACCGAAGCTATTATACAAACGGCGCAAATCACAAGCGGATATAGCATCATAGTAGATGCTGTTTCACCCACAAAGAATATTGCTGCCAACAACATAGTA
>QBVV01000126.1 GCA_003284265.1 SAR116 cluster bacterium AG-313-A07 | reverse complement strand
TGGTTCATGCCTTGAATATTAGTGAAGGGAAGCCTTCTTAGCTCAACATTTATGCTTCTGGCTGCCTCTTCGATTGTGGCTCCGCTAGCCAATGAATCCTCGAATTGGTTAGTCAAGTCAAACAGAGCATCAAGTGCTTTCTCGCCAGCTAATTCCTCTTGAATTTTTGCGGAGGCTTCTTTAAAAGGCGCAATCACTTCAGGTTGTTCTGACTCTATTAAAAATATTTTCCAACCAAATGCAGTTTTTATAGGATCACTAAGGTTTCCAACTACTGTCCTAAATGCTGCTACTTTTTCCTGTTCAGTATTAAAATCTCGTTCCCTCATATCGCGCAATGATGTAATCTTCTCGCTGCTTACAGTTTTGGTAATGTAATTCAATAATGTTGCAAAATCCCTTGATTTTTCTGCATTTTTCTTTGCGTTCATAGCAGCAGACTTACTGTTAAAGACAAACTGTTTTATCTTCCTCGTTGCAGGCTTTGTGAACTCATCTTTTCGTGATTCGTAACTTTCCCTTAATTTTTTTTCGGGGATTAAAATTTCTTTGGCTATTTCTTTTGGGGTAAGGTGAATATAGGTTGCTCGTCTGTATTCTGGTGCTGTTAATTCATCTTTATTTTCATCATAGATTTTTTTTAATTCTTCTTCTTTTGGTGTAGTTGTTATGATCGCATCATTCAGTGACATGACAACAGCATGCACTCTTCGTCTTTCGTAACGATAGCCCAGCAACATCTCTATCATTTTTGTGTTCGGTTCTATAAAACCGCCTAATGCTGTAACAAGTTGATTTCGTTTGATTTCTTCTCTTAGGGTTTTAAAAAATGCTTCTTCGGTCAAGTCTGCATTATAAAGACTTCTTCGAAATAATTCTGGACTAAACTTTCCTAGCTGGTCCTTAAAAGCAGGAGAATTAGCAACCCAATTTTTTAATTGGTTCTGGCTAATCATAAGTTTCATATTGGAGGTCTCTGCCGCAACAAGACCGTTATTAACCATGGATTTAATAACTGAGTCCAAAACTTGAGGCTTTATCAAGGAAAGATATTCTGGTGGTAAACGCATGGCTTTGCGAGTTCTTTCAAACTCTTGTTTGATATCATCAGAGTCGTATTCAATCTCTCCTATAGATATTGCAGTTTCTGCTTTTTTTTTGCCTAAAAAAATATCACCTATACCCCAAATAGCAAAACTCAAAATAAGTATCCCAAATAAGACTTTTATAAAAATGGATGTTACTTTAGAACGAATAAACTGCAGCATGCTAAATCCGATACACAGAAAGATGTGGCATTTAAATTAACAAATGCTCTCTCGTCGATATATTAAGCGTGTGGGTGGCTTCACCGCAACACGGTTTTCTTTTAAACTTAAGATTAAGAATAAAAAACAAAAAAGGAAAAATATTTTAATATTATTTAAAAAAGCCTTTTATGAAATTTTAACGCGTTTTGGAGTTTGAGATGGTCGGCCCTTTATTTATAGCTGGTAATTGGAAGATGAATTTAGATAAGGAGGGAGCGATTGAACTTACTGACGCGCTAACCAATGGCCAAGGCCCAGTAAAAGGGGTAGATGTGGCAGTTTTTCCTCCATCTCTTTGGTTAACTTTGGTAGGTGATTTAATAAGATCTCATGATATTAAACTAGGTGGGCAAGACTGCCATGAAGAGTTGGAGGGAGCGCACACTGGTGATATATCTGCTAAAATGTTGAAAGATGTTGGGTGTGATTACGTGATTGTAGGTCATTCAGAACGGAGAACGGACCATTTTGAGACGAGTGAAACTATAAAGAAAAAAGTTTTAATGTCTATTAAGTGTAATCTGTGTCCTATTGTTTGTATTGGCGAGACTTGGGACGAACGTGATAAAGGAGCAGCAATCTCAGCTGTTTCAGCTCAACTAAAAGAGAGTATTCCAGATGAATTAGGTAGCGAACAATTTATAGTAGCCTATGAGCCGGTTTGGGCGATTGGCTCCGGAAGAATACCGACCTTAAACGATATAGAAGAAATGCATGCTTCCATCAAAGAGACACTTCTTTCTATTAATCATAAAGCCGATAAAGTACGCATCTTATATGGTGGGTCAGTGAAGCCTGCGAATGCCGCTGAAATCTTTAAAGTAGAGAATGTCGGCGGTGCTTTAGTTGGGGGGGCGAGCCTATCAGCGGCTGACTTTGGTGAGATAATAAGTATCGCTGGAGCCAAAAACTAGTATTCCAAAGGTTTTTACTAGAAAAAAAACAAGTTTAACGATAGAACGTAGCAATCAACGTCGGCGACGTTAAGA
>QBVV01000125.1 GCA_003284265.1 SAR116 cluster bacterium AG-313-A07 | reverse complement strand
CAAGGATGAATATCTCAAATTGATCATTAAAGCTCTTCAAAAGCATTGTGCCAAATTAAGATGTATATCTGAAACTCTCAACCAAGTAAAATGGCGCATCTTTCCCTAAAAACCATCAGGATTTGTCTTTATAGTGTTTGAATGGCTGTGTGCTATATAATAAATCTCTAATATTTATCTGTATTATTCGGATTGCTATATTTATTATTGGAAGTTATGGACATAAAGCTTCAACAGGTCTTAGAGCAAGGTGTTGCTGCGCACCGAGCAGGTAATCTCCAAGATGCACAAAGATGTTATACAGTTGTTATTAAGGCCTATCCTAAACACCCTGATGCCAATCATAATTTAGGTGTATTGGCGGTTGGTATTGGTAAGGTAGAAGAAGCGCTTACTTTTTTTAGAACAGCGTTAGAATCTAATCCAAAGATAGAGCAATTCTGGTTGAGTTATATTGACGCATTGATTAGGGACAATCAGCTTGAATATGTAAGGGAAATTATTTTAAATGCAAAGATCAATGGTGTATGCAAGCTTAAACTTCATAGACTAGAGAACCAAATTATTTTGGCCCAGAGAGAAGGAACCTTACCTTCGGTTGAGTTACAAAAATTTTTCAACGATTATAAATCCGCTCGATATATGGAGGCAGCGAAATCAGCTAAAATAATTATGCAAAAATTTCCAGACAACCAAGTCATTTGGGGATTACTAGGAACGGTATTTAAGCAAACAGGGCAAGTATTAAGTTCGGTACTAGCCTATAGAAAATCGATTGTATTGAAGCCAGAAGATGCCGATATTTATTTCAATTTAGGCAATACATTACGAGGGTTAGGTAGATTAAAAGAGGCTGAGAAAAGTTATAAGAATGTAATAGTGCTAAAAGTAAATGATGCCGAAGCACACTATAATTTAGGTAATGTATTTAAAAAACTTGGCCATTTAAGCCTCTCTGAAATAAGTTATAAAAAAGCTTTAGTACTTAAATCCGAATATACAGAGGCTTATTATAATTTGGGTAATACATTAAGGGAACTTGGTCATTTACATGAGGCGGAGGCAAATTATATAAAAGCGATAATTTTCAAACATGACTACACTGAGGCTTATAATAACTTGGGTTATATTTTAACGGCGCGTGGAGAACAAAGAGGTTGGGAAGAGCACTACAAGAAAGCAATAATATTAAAGCCAGATAATGGCGAAGGCCACAATAATTTGGGTAATGCTTGGTACGAGATCGGTCAATTAGAGGATGCCGAGATAAGTTGTAGAAGAGCAATTGCCTCAAAACGGGACTTCACCGGGGCTTATAGTAACTTGGGAAATATCCTAAAAGAACGCGGTAACCTTGAAGAGGCACTCTCAAACTACCAACAAGCCAATAAGCTTAATAATCAATATGGGCAAGCAATAGTAGGTTTGGGAAACGTGCTAATGAAAAAAGGAAAGCATAAAGAGGGGCTTGGCCATTTAAGGGTAGGTGAAGGTTCTATTCTCTTTGATATCGATAATGGCCCTATCATAAAATAGGATAATAAATTAATGCAGAGAATAGCTTTGAAAACAAATAACCTAAGTCCTAACTTTATTGGCTCGTGGCTCATAGAACCTTTGTCATTGTGTGATGAAATAATCACCTATTTTGAGGCAAATTCTGGCTCACAGAATATTGGCACCACTTCAGAAGGACGAGATTTAAACGCAAAAGATAGAGTTGATATTTCCATTACACCAAACCAACTCAATGTCCCCGGGAATGAAGTGTTCAAGTCTTACATCCTTAACCTCTTCGAGTGCTACAAAGATTACCTTGCACAGTGGCCTTTTTTAGAGAACATAGGTAAGAATTTGGAAATAGGTACTTTTAATGTTGGGAGATATCGACGCGGCCAGCATTTTCAAAAGCTACACACAGAGCGGTCCAGTCTGGATACCCTTCACAGGGTTATGGCCTGGATGACATACTTGAACGATGTTGAGGAGGGAGGCTCTACGTATTTCAGTCATTATGATCTTGAAGTTTGCCCCAAAAAAGGCCTCACTATAATTTGGCCTGCGGAATGGACCCACGCACATAGGGGCAACGTTGTTCTTCAAGGTTCAAAATATATGATTACAGGGTGGATGAATTTTCCTGCACAATGAAATAATCAAGCTTCTCCCCAAATAAGTTGGTATATTAATAAAAATAACTTCCTGCAAATAAAGTCTAATTGTAAGAAGTTAGCTTGTAGATTTAATTATTGATCCAATAGACTAAATCGGATTTAGACTGAATACAGCTTGGAATCTTAAAATTTAATATTAGTG
>QBVV01000124.1 GCA_003284265.1 SAR116 cluster bacterium AG-313-A07 | reverse complement strand
AATATTACCATAACGGGGGGCTCGGGCTTTTTGGGTCAAAAATTGGCTCATAGACTTTTAGATGCCAATGCTTTGTCAGATTCCAAGGGAAATTTTTCAAAGGTTGAACATATTACATTATTAGATGTTGTTAATCCTTCAAAAGAGCTCGCTGACAATCCTCGAGTGACTATATTAACAGGTGATATAACCGAAACTTCCTTGTTAGAGAAGGCCATATCAGTATCGACCGATAGCATCTTCCATTTAGCAGCTGTAGTCAGCGCAGGCGCTGAGGAAGATTTTGATTTGGGGATGTCGGTCAATTTGGACGCAACGCGCAGTATTCTTGATATTTGTCGGCGACATGGAACACAACCAAGAGTAATCTTTGCGAGCTCCTGTGCGGCTTTTGGCGGTGATATGCCTTCTGTAATCGAAGATATGACTGCTAGAACTCCACAGACATCTTATGGAACACAAAAGGTTGTAGGGGAATTATTAGTAACTGATTATAGCCGAAAGGGATTTGTTGATGGCCGAGCACTACGGTTTCCAACCGTGGTAGTGCGCCCAGGAAAACCAAATAAAGCAGCTTCAACATTTGCCAGTTCTATAATAAGAGAACCGCTACAAGGTCAGTCAGCTATTTGTCCCGTAAGCCCAGAATCTAAAATGTTTCTGGCATCGCCACGTTCAATAATCGAGAATATAGTTAGGGCTCATAACATATCATCAGAAGATTGGGGGCCGTCACGGGAAGTTACACTACCTGGGTTTAGTATGAGTATTAGTGGTATGGCAGACGCACTGCGCAATGTAGCTGGAAATAGTGTAGCCGATAGGATTGACTGGAAGCCTGATCCATTTATTCAAAAAATCGTAGATGGTTGGCCGCCGGCATTTAATACAGAGAAGGCATCGGCGTTGGGATTTGTAAAAGACTCGTCTATGGAAGATGTCATAAACGCGTTTATCGAGGATGAATTGGACGGGGTAAAAGCGGCAACCTAGAACTGGCCCAGATCTGTTGTGACTGGCACATGATCGGATGGTTTCTCCCATCCTCTTGCGTCTCTCAGTACTCCAGAGTCTACAATTTTTTGCTTCAGTAATGGCGTTACCCATATATGGTCCAATCTTCTGCCTTTATCAGCAGTACGCCATTCTCGGGATCTGTAACTCCACCATGTAAATAACTTTTTGGGTTCTGGGGTTAGATAACGGGCAGTATCTATCCAGTCGGACGCACTCATAAGTCTATTTAAATGATCAATTTCTATTGGCGTGTGGGATACGACTTTAAGAAGCTGTTTATGAGACCATACGTCACACTCTAAAGGCGCTATATTAAGGTCTCCTACTAGTATCATTGGATCGGTTGGTTTCCTGTTTGTAGAAAACCAGTCAGTCATTTCGGTGATAAATTTCAGTTTGTGATCGAACTTTTCATTTTTTTCGATATTGGGTTCGTCGCCCCCTGCCGGGATATAGAAATTATGAAGTTCAATCCCGTCCTCGAATACAGCTGATATGTGACGGCAATCCTCTCTGCCAACCCAGTTCAAAATATTGGTCTTCTCAAATGGTATCCTTGAGATTAGAGCAACGCCGTTATACCCTTTCATTCCGTTTACACAAATATGGGGATAACCAACCTCTTGGAAAACTTCATAAGGAAACAATTCATTTGGGCATTTTGTTTCTTGGAGGCAAAGAACGTCTGGTTTTAAAATTTTTAATACCTGGGTCGCCAGTGGTGCGCGTAATCTCACTGAATTGATGTTCCAAGTAGTGATTCTCATAATGTCACGCTCACTTATAGTTGATCTCTAGGTCGCTTAATCCTGTGATTGTGCCATAGAGATAGTCGCCTGCTTTTACAGCATCTACACCGTCTGGAGTCCCAGAGTAAATGAGGTCGCCGGATTTTAACTCAACCAGTTTTGATAAAAAACATATCGTCTCTGGGACAGACCAGATTAAATGGTCAATACTTGATTGTTGTTTGATTTGATCATTCACCTTTAGCTCGATTGTTGCGCTTTCAATATTTTCAACATCCTCTTTTTTTGTGATTGGTGCACAGGGCGCAGAGTTATCAAAACCTTTAGCCATATCCCACGGCCTTCCTAGTTTTTTAGCTTCACTTTGTAGATCACGTCTCGTCATATCCAGACCTACAGCATAACCATATATACAGTCGGTTGCTTGATCTTCTCTGATGTTGGATCCTCCGGTTTTTAATGCAACAACCAATTCTATTTCGTGGTGAAGCTCGTTTGTCATAGAAGGAAATGGAATTGTGGATCCAGAGCTTACAATTGCATCAAATGGTTTCA
>QBVV01000123.1 GCA_003284265.1 SAR116 cluster bacterium AG-313-A07 | reverse complement strand
TACGGAGGGGGCTTGTCAGTTCGAACATCCGTTGATCCAAATTTTCAACTTATAGCAGAAAAGGCACTACAACATGGCCTTATGGAATATGACAAAAGGCATGGTTGGAGAGGGCCTATAAAGTCTATCGCTCTGGGGAGCGGATGGGATAAAGAATTGCGATCACTTGGTCAGATAAAGGGGGCACTTAATTCCTGGCGGCTTGCGGTTGTTTTAAAAGTTACAAAGACCGAGGCCAAAATCGGATTTGAAAATGGTGAGATAGGTAGAATCAAAAGACAAGATACCCCATATATTAACCAACGCACTTCAAGACCCTCAGACTCACAACGCATAGGAAAAAAAATAACTAGTGTGCTGCAGGTTCTTTCTGAGGGAGATGTAGTATTTACAGAAACTTTGGATGAAGAAATGAATACTCATACGCTACAGCAGATCCCGGATGTAAATGGTGCTGCTATTGCTCTCGATCCTCATACGGGCAGAGTATTGGCTATGGTCGGCGGTTGGAGTTATGAGCAATCAGAATTTAACAGAGCAACCCAAGCTTTCAGACAACCTGGTTCTGCGTTCAAGCCCTTTGTTTACATAGCCGCCCTGGAAAGCGGTTTTAATCCGGCCACTAGATCGTATTTTTAATACAAGAAAATGGGTGGTTTTGACAGGAGTGAGCCTTATGATAGTAAATCTTTTAGGACTTGCTATTTTTCCGACAACTCACATAGCGTTTATTGTCGTCATGCTTTGTGTTTTCTCTATCTCATCTCCAATATTTGTAACGTTGGCTGGTCACTGCCGTGGCTATGTGCCGGAGAATCATGCAGGAAGAGCACTTACATTTGTGAATTTTTTGGGGGTTGGTTTTATTTTTATACTACAGAGCCTAACGGGCTCATTAGTTGAGGTCTTTTTAGTTGATGATCATTCAATGCTATCGGGATATCGGTTAGTCTTTGGGATTGTTGCAATGGTATTGTTCATTTCAGGAACCCTTTACTTATTTAGTCGGGACGCGAAACCATTCCCAAACAAATGAGTACTCAACGTTTGTCTCTTGCTTGTGCGATTAGCTCTAATAATTGATGTTTTGTTAATGCGCCAGGCGAAAGAGTGCTATTAATTATGAAAGCAGGAGTTCCTCTAATCGTCAATCGTTTGCCTAACTCTCTCGTTCGTGTCAGATGGTTTAAGATTTTGGGGTCCATCATATCCTCTTGCAGTTGTTCTGTGTCTAGGCCTAACTCTTTTGCGATTTGAAAAATAGCTTTTTCAGATAATCGTCCTTTTAACTGCATCAAAGCAGCGTGTATTTCTGCATATTTATTCTGTTTTTTTGCCGCCAGAGCCACCTGTGCCGCCAATGTCGAAACAGGCCCTAATATTGGGTATTCTTTGAGGACTATCTTTACATCGTTATGAGCTTTTGAGATATCGAGGAGAATTTTCAACATCCTTTTACAATAACCGCATTGATAGTCAAAAAATTCTGTAATTATAATTTTCCCATTTAGGTTTCCTAAAATAGGATCATCTATATCCCCCTCTATAAATTTTTCATTGAGTTTCAGCTGGGTGCGTTGTTCTTTTTCTTTCTGAATTTTTTCTTGTTCTTGTATGTCTTCTAGGGCCTCTAATATAATTTCCGGATTACGCTTGATATATTGGCGAACAAGCTTGGATATTTCCGCCTTTTCCGCTGGAGTGAAAGTATCGGTAGATTGAGCTTCCAGCACGGAGGAACTTGTTAGAAAGAAGAAAATAAAACACAGAATATTGGTTATGTTAAAATTGAGATTTGATATTGATTGGTGCTTTTTATGTCGAAAAGTCATTTGTAGGCTTATCCAATAACAAGTTTAACGTTAGTTTTTTTTGGTTTTTTTAGACGTATTAAGTATATCTAGTGATCTTTGATAAGCAGGCGTATTTTCTTTTAAAACCTTTTTTGCCCGGTTCGCATGTAAAGTAGCTTTATGCATGTTGTTTTGTAGTAAAGCTAGTTCGGCCAGAGATAAATTGGCCATCGCTATATTACCATTACGTCCCTGAGCAACTGCCAAATTATGCCAAGAAAGAGCTGACTTGGGTAGAGCCCGGGCGGCTATTTTTGCATTCTTAAGAGCTGAACTGATCGTCTCTGGTGAATTTATTGCTAATTCAACCCGTGTAAGTTGTTGCCTAATTAATGGGATGTCCGCGTTTATGGAAAGAGCTTTTTGATAGGCTGACCGCGCTTTTTCTGGTTTTGCGAATTCAAAAAAAACCTGTCCTTTGAGTTCCCAAAGAAAAGGATCCAGTGGTGTGGTGGCGATTAGCTCATTGAGAAGTTTTTGTGCTCTGTCGCT
>QBVV01000122.1 GCA_003284265.1 SAR116 cluster bacterium AG-313-A07 | reverse complement strand
TGTAACAGCGTTATGATAAATGTCGATTATATTTCGGCTTACGTACCGAGTCTAAAACGAGAGCAATTAGAGCTGCTCAGCCAATAGCTTTATGCCTAGATGTTTACTGGTTGGGTGTGTAATCACAAAAGTAAGTTATACCTAGGCTATCTGTAATATCCAATTAGACAGATCGAGTGGATGCCCCCCCTTCTCTCATAAGCTGTCTATTTTTGCCTCAAACTAAAAGGACACGACAGACGCAAGACGTTCGTCAGTAATGCAAATCGAGTAAAGGAATGCATCATCAAGGAATTGGTTGTAATAGTCCAATCAGTGCATATAACTCATCAGATGCATGTAAATTTCATGATTGACTATTAAATAAAGGTCTAACCGTTGTCTCCACCAAACGAGTGTTTGCGATCATCAAATCTATTATTATTAATCTGATGACCAGTGAGCATGGAGTGAACTGCACTTGCAACTTCAGTCGCACCTTTATGCCTGAAAGAGGCGATATTAGATAACGCAAACCCATACCAATAGAACAGATCAAAAAGGTGCAACAGCGCTACTATAAGTTAGATGATGATCATAGATGGTTATTTACACTTCTAAGTAATACTGGTCCCAGACTGTCAGAAGCTGTTGGAGTTCTCGTCTGTATGGCAGATTTAATTACCTGATGGAAATTTCTAAGGAATTGCTCAAAGCCAAATATATTAAAGAAGATTCGTTTATCTAGTGAGTTGGCAGGTCAGTGCGTTGTAAAAGCGAGATATATAATTGTAGAGAAAACATCCCTCCTGATAGAGGAGCAATGCATGAATTCAGAAGGAAAGCTATAAAACCAAAAAATTCCGAGTTTAATGTGCTGAAAACATCGAGTGACTTTCAATCTACCAACACACCAAGTGACCTTTTATTCCATTTCCAAGAATATCCTTTTACTATACCACAATTCAATGAGGTGCTTGATGAATTTGGATCGATTTTATGGGATTGGAGTTATCCAATCAGGCAACAAGTTGAATCGTAAAGCTACTTATCCAGAGAGGGGGCGATATACAAGTTAAAAAAGTGGAATGAATTTGAAAGTTTTAACCCAGAACAACTTGCTGGCATTTACCAATTCTGGACACAGAAAGTGTAGTGCGCATAGATACACCTACCTTGGTTTAATTAATAGGGTTAAGTAGCCTTAGGGCGGCATAATAAATAATAGGATAAATGCCTATATTTTTACCGTAATAGTATTTATTCTTTGGGGCTATGGAACTAACGATTGGCGAAGCATTGCAACAGGGTGTTGCTGCACATAAAGAAGGTAAGCTTCAAGAAGCTGAAAGGTTTTATCGCGCTATTTTGACCAATCAACCAGAACACCCAGATGCAAACCATAATATGGGAGTTTTAGCAGTAGGTGTTGGTAAAGTTATAGAGGCGCTACCCTACTTTAAGATAGCTGTAGAGACTAACTTTAATGTTGAACAATACTGGCTGAGTTATCTGGATGCACTGATTAAGTTAAATAATATAGATGAAGCCAAAAGTATCTTTGCGAAAGCCGAAGCTCAAGGTATTCGGGGACAAGCATTTGACCAAATAGAACGAAGATTAAACCCTAACTTATATAATAAAGAGATAACAGATTTATCGTCTTTATTGGATGAGGCTGCATACCTAAGAGAAAGAGGCGACCTTTTGAATGCAATTAAGCTTCTAAATAATAATTTCAAATATTTTTCACAAGATGCTAAGTTCCTGTCCTTTTTAGCTAGATACTATTTATTAGACGACGATATTGATCGAGCATCTATCTACTTAAATAATGCTAAAAAGATTGATCCAGGCATCCCATCAATTGGTTGGAATGAAGCCAGACTATATCTTAAAAAGCAGCAACTTCCTTTTGCTATAAAAACAGCAAGACTGAATTTGGATAAATATCCAGAGGTTGTGGAAGGAATAGTCGTTCTAGCAAGTTGCCTAATGATGAACAATGACCTTTCAGATGCCTCTCGCTATTTAGATAAAGCTATATTGTTAGATCCTACTTATTCTGAGGCATTTATAGCTAGAGGAACAATTAACTTACAGCAGAATAATATTCAAACTGCTTTGAACGATTTTGAATCTGCTTATAATTTGAAACCTCATTTAAAGCATATCTATAGTACAATCATAAACTTGAAGATACAAATGGGGCAGTTCTCCGAAACTATTGTGATGCTAAAAAATTTATTAGAACATGACCCTAATAATGAAGAATATTATTTTAATATAGGATTATGTAATAGCAGTTTAAAAAATATGGACGCTGCTATCGATGCTTATACACGAGCACTTGAACTTAATCCTAGAC
>QBVV01000121.1 GCA_003284265.1 SAR116 cluster bacterium AG-313-A07 | reverse complement strand
CCTAAAGGTTTAGAGCTAATTCGATCGCATGTCCAACAATACAAAAGGGATGCTTTTGTACTGGCACCAGCGTGCAGCGTCTTTGGGTTAATTGGCTTTAGTGGTCGTGTTGAACGGGAAGATGAGCAGGTTGCATTATTAAAGCCACTAGTAAAAGCATATGAAGATGACTGGTGGTTTTTAACTGTCTATGCTTTTGCATTAGTGGAAATTGGTGAATGGAAGCATGGTCGAGACTTGGTGGAACGAGCATTGGAACAAAAGCCAAGGAGTGCCCACACGGCCCATGTTCGCGCCCATGCCTTGTATGAGGCAGGAGAAGATCAACTACTGGCTAACTATTTAGAGAAATGGTTACCTGATTATTCGTCTGATTGCCCATTGAGCTGCCATGTATGGTGGCATCTGTGCCTAGCAAAATTAATGATCGGAGACCATCAAACAATTTTTGATATTTATGACCAGCACTGTGCTCCGGGGAATACTACCAGTCCATCTATTAATGTTTTTACCGACGGTGCATCATTGTTGTGGCGATCAGAGTTGGCGGGTATCGAACGTTCCCATGATAGATGGGAGGCATTGTTAGATTACAGAAACTCAAGTTTTCCGAAACCTATGGTTTTTGTCGATGCACATGGCGCACTACCTGCGATAGCACTGGGAAACAAAACCGATTTAGACCAATGGCATGATCAGGTTTTAGAGGCCGGCAACAACGGTAAATTGCCAGCCGGTCATATACCCGCCGAGTTAGCTAAAGCATTTTCGTCACATGCTAAAGGTGATTGGAGCTCGGTTATTTCTATTCTTGAACCGATATCAACTGACGTAGTTAGGATCGGCGGTTCAAGAGCACAGAGAGATTTAATACAGAACACGCTTTTATCCGCTTTTATACAAGATGGCAGACCTGAAGCAGCACGAAATTTCTTAAATGCGCAAAGCGATAGAGCCCAAACTGTCCCTATTTCAGGGTTTAATTAAAGAAAGACTTAAGTCACTTAATCTACAAACTGGGCGAGTTCTTTTAACATATTTTTTATTTTAAAGTTATAATGTTTCTCATATTTACATCTACTTTTCCAAGTAAACCACTATATGTTTCATCAGCAGCTAAGTTATCATAAACGTTTTCAATATCAGCCATCGAAGAATACGTCACACCAAGCAATTGATTACCAACGTTGCTTCCAGTAATTACATTAGCGAGCCTGTAAGTTAAGGCGCCGCCATTTGCAAAAACCGGCGCTAGATTTGTTATTTCGTTTTCCATGGATCCTTGTCCCGATACCCTTGTTAAAACTAAATATTTTGCCTTAGATGACGCTTTTTGCTCGAACGGGATATCTAAATATTTCGCAATATTTCTCATTATTACTGAGGCATTACCGCTGTTGAATAATGCTTGATAATCATCAGCCGCCTGATAGACACCAAAAGATTTTTCAAAGTCAGCCAACGATGCATAGTTCTGAAAAAAGGCTATTGCGCCAGCATATTGACCCGTCGACATTACTCCATACCTAATCGATATTGGATTAGCTTTAAGCTCTATTTCTTTTTTGAATCCTTCTGTTAGATCTAATGCTTTATTCATGAATTTTGGATCACAATTGGCCACTGTTATTACACAATAGTTAGGATTTGACATTTCATACCTCCAATTTTTTAACTGTGTTGTGAACTAACAATCATAATCTACGTTTTTATCTAGTTTCTCTATTTCCTCAGGGAGTTCGTACCAAGCTTGTGCACTACACGTCCAAATCATTCTGTCCAGTCTAAACCAATTTGTATCGTCTAATGTTCCTGGGAATAAAGTCAAAGCGTTAGGACGTCTTTCAACTTCTCCATAGATAGGATTCCCACAATTTGGACAAAAAAATTGAATGAGTTTGAAACCGCTGTCGGCCACTCGTTCAAACGATTTGAGCTCACCTCGTATAGTTATTTTATCTTTAGAGATTGGCATTGATATACCAAATGCACTCCCGGTGCGCTTTTGGCATTCCTTACAATGGCAGGCATGAACTGTAATTGGATCACCCGTTATATCATAAGTGATCTTACCACATTGACATTGCCCACTATGCAGAATACCCACTCTTAATCACCTTAAAAAAATCAACACAGGTTTTTTGATCATTAAAAATTTATTACGTATCCACCTAAACTTGTTAGAGACCTTCTACGACCACAAAAGTGCCATAATCTATATCACTATTGCCCACTCGATGTTTCTTAATATCTAAGTATTCTTGGCTCTCTAAAGCCTCGTTCGCTTTTGCTAGACTAGGAAATTCAACAATCACGTGAATGTCGAATGGTCGACCTTCATGATGCGTTCCTGTGGGCGTTCGCGCTAAAAAATG
>QBVV01000120.1 GCA_003284265.1 SAR116 cluster bacterium AG-313-A07 | reverse complement strand
GAGATTTTTGAAGGTTCAATTAACGGAACCCTCTGCTGGCCACCAAGGGGGGGGAAGGGATTTGGCTATGACCCAATATTCATACCCACCGGTTATGATGAAACATTTGGTGAGTTTGATCAAAAACTAAAGCACTCTATTAGCCATCGTGCTAAAGCATTCGCAAAATTCCTATCATACGTTCAGAATGAATACGATGAACAGTGAGGAAATTAGTTCCAATATTTGTTTATATATACACTGGCCATTTTGTCTTTCAAAGTGCCCCTATTGTGACTTTAATAGTCATGTTGTGGAAAGCGTAGATCACAACCGCTGGGAAAAAGCGCTTATTAACGAATTGACTTTTTTATCGAACGATCAAAATCAAAAAAAGCTCAAGAGTATCTTTTTCGGAGGAGGAACGCCTTCTTTGATGAAACCAGAAACTGTTTTTAAAGCTATTCAAGCAGCAAAACAAATATGGGACGTAAAGAAACCAATAGAAATAACTCTAGAGGCAAACCCCTCATCTATTGAATACCAGACTTTTAATTCTTTTAAACAGGCTGGTATTAATAGAATATCTTTGGGCATCCAAGCTTTTGACGATAAAGCTTTGTCATTTCTGGGGAGAAGTCATGATCGGCTTGATGCCATAAACGCACTTAAAGCTGCTCACAAGTCATTCGATAGGGTTTCTTTCGATCTCATATACGCGAGGCCCCGACAAACCATTGAGAGTTGGCTTTCAGAATTGGATCAGGCTTTGGATCTTGCTGGCGAGCATATGTCGGTATATCAGCTCACCATCGAAAAAGGCACGGCGTTTTATTCTCAATATAAGAATGGAGGTTTTGAAATGCCAAGCTCCGAAACTGCAGGCGATTTCTACGAAGTCACCAACGAGAAACTAAGTTCCGCCGGGTTACAAAATTACGAGATCTCAAACTATGCCCATTTAGGATCAGAATGTCAGCAT
The DNA here is from genome assembly GCA_003284265.1 of SAR116 cluster bacterium AG-313-A07. Classification (GTDB taxonomy): domain Bacteria; phylum Pseudomonadota; class Alphaproteobacteria; order Thalassobaculales; family Thalassobaculaceae; genus UBA7326. The sequence continues at coordinate 1,418 of QBVV01000120.1, read as the reverse complement.
AACCTTACATATTGGCGATCTGAGGATTATCTAGGCGTTGGTCCAGGAGCCCATAGTAGGCTGACAGACATAAAAGGAGAACGCATAGCCACACGTTCACTTACAGCACCGTTTTCTTGGTTAAAAGAGGTTGAAGCTAAGGGTAATGCGTTAGTAGAACAAAATATTCTTAGCATAACTGAACAACTCACAGAGACCATCATGATGGGCCTCCGGTTGAAGGAGGGAGTTTCTTTGAAAAAATTATATAAACTTACTGGGAAAACTCTCGGCCAACTGTTTGATAAAGAGGCACTCTATTTATTAAAAAACGAAGGTTACCTCAGGATAGATGACTTCTATTTGAGGGCGACAGACTCGGGACGACAACGGTTAAATGGTGTCGTTCGTTGTCTACTAGACTCTGTTAATATTCCTAATTAGATTGAACAAACAATTTTGGGGCCTTATCGATCACTTTCGGCCCATCTGTTCCGACTTCGAGGATTGCTAATCCTCTTTCATTTGTGCCATTTTTCAAAAATCTCACTATTCCATCAACACCAAGAAATCCTTTAGGGTCTGTTATTAAAATGGAACTGTTATTCGTCCCCAATTTTCCGAATATTAGCTTCACAGCGAGAAGCATGGCGTCATACGCCAAGCTAGAGAGCCGTGGTGGCGAATAACCAAATATTCTCTCAAATTTGACTTCATAGGCTTTTCGAAGCTCGGGCGACGGCGCGGCGTACCATCCTCCTATCAGCGCAGGCTCTAAGCTCAGGTTTTTATCATTATCCCATAGAGTGCTTCCTAATAGTCGAATGCGGGATGGGTCTACATCATAAAAGGCAAGTAAAGGTGCTATGATACGTAATTCGGCGCCCCCAGATGGCAACAGAACAGCGTCAAAGGATGGGTCTCCCAATGTGTCCAATCCAGAAAGTCGGTTTAATGCAGTATTTGCTATCTCATCCGATTGACGCTTTAACTGCTTTTTCTGTAACTTTAACTTGTGATTTCGACTATCATATTCTGCGAATTCCCTGACGGCGCTACTAAAATCAGAACTGTTTGGATTGAAGAATAACTCCGAAACTAGTTGGACATCTATTTTATCTGATAGGTTGCGCGCAACCGACAAAGACAGTTTCCCAAAATCATTAGCAGGTACAAGTATTCCGATCCTTCTATATCCTCTGGTTAAACTGTACTCCAGAATTCGGCTAATTTGTTGTCCTGGTAAAAAACCGAAAACGTAAACACCATCCCCAGCCACTTTTGTGTTATTAGAAAAACTTATTACTGGTATTTGAGCCGCTTTAGTCAAAGGAGCTATAGCCTCGGTAGACTCGCTGAAAAATGGGCCTAAGATCAACTTTACCTCCTCTTTAATCAGAGAGCCGACGGCCTGAGCCGCTTTTTCAGGGTCACCCTTT
>QBVV01000119.1 GCA_003284265.1 SAR116 cluster bacterium AG-313-A07 | reverse complement strand
TAGCCTTTTTGCTTATTCATTGGCGAACATGGAACCAGATATAATGGGCTTAGCCAAGGGGATTGGAGGTGGTTTTCCGGTGGGAGCTGTATTGGCTACAGAAAAGGCTGCAGCAGGGATGATTCCAGGCACCCATGGTTCAACATATGGAGGGAACCCTCTAGCTATGGCGGCAGCTAATGCTGTTTTAGACGTCATGTTAGAACCAGATTTTTTAAGTTCTGTTAGAAAAAAAGGCGATTACTTAAATAAGGAATTAGATAAGTTAGCTAAATCATATCCTAATGTCATTGATTCAGTCCGCGGGGCAGGACTAATGCTAGGCCTTAAATGTTGCGTCTCTAATTTAGATTTGATGACAGAATTTAGAAATCAAAAATTACTGACTGTGGTTGCTGGAGACAATGTATTACGAGTATTGCCACCACTGAATGTGAAGTTCAATGAGTTAGATGAAGCAATTGAAATAATGAGCAAAGTGTGCGAAACAATGCCATCATAAGAATGGTATGATTACCCATAAATTCCCCAAATTTGACGTACGACCTACTATGAGGACCGTGATATGACGGCAACGGATAGACATTTTCTTGATTTAGACACTATTAACGCCAATGACCTAAGATCCATAATAAATCACGCAAAAGAATTGAAAAATGGCAAGATAGTTCCAAACCGGCCCCTTGCAGGCAAAGCCTTAGCAATGATATTTGAAAAACCTTCCACCAGAACCCGCGTTTCATTTGAAGTTGGCATGAAACAACTTGGTGGAGATGTGGTTGTTTTGAATAACTCAGATTTACAGACGGGACGAGGGGAAAGTATTGCTGATACGGCCCGGGTTCTATCTCGATATGTTGATTGTATAATGATGAGAACATTTGGGCGTGAAAAAATCGCTGAGATGGCAGAATTTGCAACCGTGCCGGTCATCAATGGCCTAACCAACAGTTCGCATCCCTGCCAACTCTTAGCCGATATCATGGCTTTTGAAGAGCACTTAGGGCCAATCGAAGGTAAAACTGTAGCCTGGAGTGGAGATGGAAATAATATGGCGTCATCTTGGATTCATGCGGCAGTTAAATTTAATTTTAACCTTCGTATTGCCTGTCCCGCAGAACACTCACCTGACACAGCTCTATTCGATTGGGCTAAGAAAAATAACAGCTCCGTTGAAATGTACGAAGACCCCGTAGAGGCGGTAACTGGTGCTGATTGTGTTGTTACAGACACTTGGACTTCAATGGGAGACGGTAAAGAAAACCCCCACAACCGGCTAGCCGCTTATCAAGTAGATAAAAAACTGATGAGTCAAGCATCTCCCAATGCTATATTTATGCATTGTTTACCTGCACATCGTGGCGAGGAAGTTACAGGAGAGGTTATAGATGGGCCCCAATCGGTGGTTTGGGATGAAGCTGAAAACCGTCTCCATACACAAAAGGCCATTTTACTTTGGTGTCTAAAGTGAAACCCAAAACACTCTATAAAGAAAACAAAAAAGAAAACGGCTCTTGTGATGCTATTTTACCTTTCCAAATCGAACCTCATTATCTTCGAGGTCGATATATAACCTTAGATACTGCCGCGACCTCTATACTTGAAAAACATCAATACCCCGATCCCGTAGCACATTTGTTAAGTGAGATGCTCGTATTAGCGCCGTGCCTATCTAGTTCGCTCAAATATGAGGGTGTATTTACATTACAAGTAAGCGGCAACGGTCCCATAAAGACTCTCATGGCAGACGTTACAAGCAATGGTCAGTTGCGTGGATATGCCAGCTTTGATGCTGAACAATTACGATCATTAAACCTAAAAACCGGAGACCAACCTCCCCTTCAAAAACTTACAGGCGGCGGATACATAGCATTCACAGTAGATCAAGGCGATAAGGGTGAGCGCTATCAGGGGATAGTAGAGTTATCTGGTTCAAGTTTAGTGGACTGCACCCATGCCTATTTTCAAAATTCGGAGCAACTAGAAACCGTGATAAGTTTGGCAGTAGAGCAATCATCTGGTGCAAACTGGAAAGGAGGCGCAATAATGTTACAGCGAGTTGGGTTCTCTGGCGGAAAAGGTATCCCTAAAGGGATAACAGAAGATGAATATGACGAGGGATGGCGCAATGCTGCAGTGATGCTTGGCAGTTGTAAACATAAGGAATTACTTGATAATCTAGCAACGCCCGAAAAACTTTTATTCCAGTTATTTCATGAAATTGGTGTACGGGTATACCCCACTAAGCCTATAGTAGCAGAATGTAGGTGTTCAGTGACAAAAGTTGAGAGACTGCTGCATTCCCTTGATATTCATGAAAGGGATGATATGAAAGTTAATGGTGTGATAGCGGTGACTTGTGAGTTTTGCAAGACCGAGAGAATTTACGATGATGAAGCGCTTGTTAGGATTGATGA
>QBVV01000118.1 GCA_003284265.1 SAR116 cluster bacterium AG-313-A07 | reverse complement strand
CCCTGTATTAGGCGGGCATTCCGGAGCTAATGAATTAGCAGAGCAAATCGGACAATTAATCGACGGCAAAGTCACCATAACTACCGCTAGTGATCTTCATTTCAACGTTACTTTAGATTCTCCCCCAAAAGGCTGGCACCTTCAGCATTACGGGGTTTATAAAAAATTTATGGCCGGGCTTTTAAATGGTGCTTCAATCAAGATGTCCAACCGGCCTGCGTGGCTGAAGAATACCTCCCTACCATTTTCAAACAATGGTAAATTATCAATAAATGTGACGGAAAAACAAACTGTACCCGACGAATCATCACTAATCTATAGCCCAGAGTGTCTGGCCGTTGGTATAGGCTGCGAGCGAAATGTTACAACAGAGGAAGTATTTGATCTGGTTAAAACGACTTTATCCAAGCACACTCTCTGTCCCGACAGCGTGGCAATCATCGTGTCAATAGACCTTAAGATGGGTGAGGAAGCACTCCAGCAACTATCGCTAAAATTAAAAAAGCCTCTGCGCTTTTTTAATGCAGCTGTACTCGAGTTAGAAACACCAAGATTATTAAACCCGTCTAACGTTGTTTTTAACGAGGTTGGTTGCCACGGAGTGGCAGAAGCAGCAGCTCTAGCTGCTGCAGGCCCTGATGGCGAATTAATTATTCCAAAAGAAAAGTCAAAAAGAGCCACATGTGCAATCGCAAAAGCACCAAACATATTAGTTCCCGAAAAAATTGGGTTAGAGCGGGGAAAATTATTCATAATAGGCACTGGCCCCGGAAAACAGGGTTGGTTAACACCCGAAGCTAATGAGTTGATGCGCGTTACGTCCGATCTCGTTGGTTACAAACTCTATCTAGATCTGTTAGAGAACGCTGCTAGCGGAAAAACGCTTCACCCATATAAGCTGGGTGAGGAAAGGGATCGAGTTATAAGGGCTCTAGATATCGCTGCTGAAGGTAAAACGGTTGGATTAATTTCATCTGGTGATCCTGGCATCTATGCTATGGCAAGCTTGGTATTTGACTGTCTAAAGGATTTTGACAAGCCATCTTGGAACTTGGTAGAAATAGTCGTTTCCCCAGGTATATCTGCGGTTCAGGCTTGTGCAGCAAAAGCCGGCGCCCCCCTTGGACATGACTTTTGTGCAATATCACTTTCAGATCTTCTCACACCATGGAGCGTTATAGAAAAAAGAATCAAAGCAGCGACCGAAAGTGATTTTGTTATAGCCTTATACAACCCCGCATCGGGACGACGGCGTAATCAGTTGGTCAAGACAATAGAAATCATAAAACAAGGAAGAGGACCACAAACCCCAGTTATCATTGGTAGATCACTAGGCCGGCCAGAGGAAAAATTAGAGATAATGGATATTCAAGATTTCGAACCCGATAGTGTCGACATGTTATCAATCGTTATTATCGGCAGCACGCAAACAAAAACTTTTAGGGGCAGAGTGTTCACACCGCGAGGGTATTTGAGAAAAAAAGACCCTAACGAAATTCATCCCAAATGACCGTTCATTTTATAGGGGCAGGCCCAGGTGACCCAGATTTACTAACCATTCGGGGAAGAAATCTCATAGAACAATGTAAGTATTGTCTCTTTGCTGGATCGTTAGTTCCCAAAGAGGTATTAAAAGCCGCTCCAAAAGACGCAAAAATAATAGATACGGCACCTTTAAACCTCGATGAAATCATTGAGATAATAGTTACTGCTAATAATGAAAGCGAAGATGTCGCGCGCGTCCACTCTGGAGACCCCTCACTTTATGGAGCTATCGCCGAGCAGATCAGAAGGTTAAAAAAATTAAATATCGACTTTGAAATCACACCAGGTGTTCCGGCATTTGCAGCAGCAGCAGCAGCGCTGGGACAAGAATTGACACTTCCCCAAGTAAGCCAGAGTGTAATTCTTACCAGGACCTCTATGAAATCATCCAAAATGCCACTAGGGGAAGAGTTGGAGAGCCTTGGAAGTTCAAAAGCGACATTGGCTATTCATCTGTCTATTCGCAACCTGCGATATATTCGAAGAATACTAGAACCTATTCATGGGCCAGATTATCCAGTAGCTGTAATTTATCGAGTAACTTGGCCTGATCAAAAAATAATCCGCGGGACTCTATCAAATATTTTTGAAAAAGTAAGATCGGAGAAAATTACCCGAACGGCACTTATTCTGATTGGCCCAGCGCTTGAAGAGGAGAATTATCCAGATAGTGCTCTTTACGATGCGAGTCGATCACATTTACTGAGAATTAAGAAGACCTAACCCGGTTATTTAATCATCTTGAAAGATCATGTAACACAAATGCAATCAGAGCTTCTCTATCATATATTTTCTTTACATTGATTGACTTCGGCTGTTGCAATAGGACGACAGGTATTCCCAAAACCCGTGCGACAGTTATTTTAGGATGACTGGCATAACCCCCACTATTT
>QBVV01000117.1 GCA_003284265.1 SAR116 cluster bacterium AG-313-A07 | reverse complement strand
AACAGGCAGCACTTGTGAAGCGCGCAAAATCAGCACTTTCTAAATTGAAACTCTATAGTGGAGCAATAGATGATGTTGCGGGCGTAATGATGAAAAAAGCTATGCGTTCCTGGCAACGACAAAATAATATGACCCTGAAAGACGATGTATCAGAGACTTTGGTGATAGAGCTCGAAAGGCAGGCCATTTTATTTCTGGAAGACATAGAAAAAAAGGAAAAAGAGGAAGCGCTTCGTATCGCTGAAGCTAAAAAAGTAAAAAATCGTAATGCCGTTGCTGTTGTCATTGGAAACACAGTATACGAGGACAGTATTCCAGAGGTAAAATTCGCAGAAAATGATGCACTAGCAATGCGGGCTTTTTTAATCGATGTACTTGGGTATAGAGAAGGGAACATTCATGTCGTCAAAAACGCGACAAAAGGAAAGCTAGAACGCTATTTTGGTAACAAAGGAAATCACAAAGGAAAGCTATTTCAATTAATCAACAAAAGGCAAGCAGACGTGACGGTTTTCTACTCGGGACATGGGATCCCAGGGATGGAGAATAATCGAGGATATCTTCTACCCGTTGACGGGGACCCCAGTAACCCGGATTTAACAGCATACCCTCTAAATCTTCTGTTAGAAAATTTAGCAAAATTACCCTCAAAATCTATGAATGTTTATCTTGATACCTGCTTTTCAGGCGATAGTGGCGGCGGTACGATAATTAAGAATATTTCCGGGTTGTATGTCGAGATACAGCTTCCAAAAACACCCAAAAAAATAGTCGTAATTACAGCTGCCCGGGCGAAAGAACCCGCCAATTGGGATATTGAAGCAAAACAGGGATTATTCACAAAGCACTTACTGCTTGCTCTAAAAGGGGAAGCTGATCTTGTGCAATATGGCGGTAATAATGACGGAGAAATAACTCTCGGAGAAGTAGAACGATATTTAGATAGTGAAATGACGTATGAAGCGATTAAAATAAATCGCCAACAGAATGCAACAATTTCTGGAGATCCAGAGAGGGTCCTTTCAAAATATAGTCGTTAAAAAATGCCAAAACATCCAAGAAAGGGCATTAGTCTACAGCCAGTTGAATAAGGAATATGTCAACGTTTATTCACCTTGGATAGATTAAATTTGATTATCGATCACCCCCTTATAATTCTGAGGGCATAAAGTGGTATGTGGATGCACCGACCCCAATTCCAACCCTCTTTGCACCTCCTGAGGATCAGCCACTTACGCTTCTGGGTGGTATCTTACCAGACCAAAGCTTGATAGGCGTAGGAGACGGTAGGGCGTATGTTCTTCGTAATAGTGTTGTTGTGTAATAGTTATCTTACTTGGTTAAATCTCTCTACAAAAAAGTCACCTAACTTGATTTATTGGGGAAACTCTTGGGATCGTATGTAATTGATTATAATACATTATTTTGTTCGCCCCTTAAATCGAGACTGATCAACGACTTATTTTGCAAAAGCTCTTGTTTTCTGCGAGTTTGCGTCGTATTTTCCTATCCGACGGCTCCTTAGCTCAACTGGATAGAGTACTTGCCTTCGAAGCAAGGTGTTGCAGGTTCGAGTCCTGCAGGGGCCGCCACTGATTTTATCACTACCCCGTAACCCTATGATTTTGTTGGATAAATAACAAGGGGTTGCCGAGCAGAGAACTTTTGTTGCCATTTTGCCAACGGTTTGTCACCGCCTGCTCAGGAAAATGCTTCTATTACAGATACCTCAACCGTTATTAAGTGGACAGTATAGTCTTTAAACCGCTGCTCGTAATTGCGGGATGATTCAGATTATAGGGGGTATAGGGAATCCCACGCTTAGGGATTACACACAACCATAACGGTCTGGTTCTTTGCGATCTTGGCAAGGTATTTTGTTGAATCACATTCAGACCGTAACACTGCATGACTGCGTTTCTCAGGATTTCTGACTTCGATTTATTGCAAATCTCTGAGGGGGTTCCAATAGTTTGATGAAATGTTCATCGGTTCTTATTCCAATGGTTCTCGTTTTCTTAATATTCATATTTGTTTTCCAAAATTGTCTAACTATTTATACTGAAATGAGACTCCACAGGTTGACATGAATTAGGTAGCATCTGAATAAATCTGTAATTGAGAGTGGTAGCATGAAAAATCTGTCTCTAACTTTCTGTCTGGGAATTGCGGCACTGTTTGGTGGTGTGAGTGCTAGTTGGGGTAATAATCTAGAAACTTGCCTAAGTGGTCAATTTCCAACTCTGTGCAATAAGAGTTTATTAACGTCTAAGCAACTCACTCAAGTTCAGAATGCTGAGCGTGCAGAGAATTTGAAAACCTGTATTAGTGGTCAATTTCCAACTCTGTGCAATAAGAGTTTATTAACGTCTAAGCAACTCACTCAAGTTCAGAATGCTGAGCGTGCAGAGAATTTGAAAACCTGTATTAGTGGTCAATTTCCAACTCTGTGCAATAAGAGTTTATTAACGTCTAAGCAACTCACTCAAGTTCAGAATGCTGAGCGTGCAGAGAATTTGAAAACCTGTATTAGTGGTCAATTTCCAACTCTGTGCAATAAGAGTTTATTAACGTCTAAGCAACTCACTCAAGTTCAGAATGCTGAAAAAT
>QBVV01000116.1 GCA_003284265.1 SAR116 cluster bacterium AG-313-A07 | reverse complement strand
ATACAACAATCTGGGAGCTACGTTGAAAGAAGTAGGTAGATACACAGAAGCGATTAATATTTTGAATATAGCAATCGAACTTAAACCTGACTATGCTGAATCTTATAATAATCGAGGGACCGCTCTTAATAAGCTTGGTAGAAATGCGGAAGCTATCATTAGTTACAGTAAGGCAATTGAACTTAAGCCAAACTATACTTTGGCATATTATAACGTCGGCATCACATTATATGATTTAGGTGAACTCCAAAAAGCTATCATTAGTTACCGTAAAGCAATTGAAATTCGGCCTGAGAATCCAGATGCTTATAATAACTTAGGAAATGCTCTCTCTTCCATCGGCAATCCAGAACAGGCGGTTATTAATTATAAAAGACTAATAAAACTTAAGCCAGATTATGCAGAAGCATATGATAATATGGGTAGTGCTCTTACTGAGGTTGGACAATTTGATGATGCGATTGAAGCCTTTCAATCAGCGTTAGAATTAAGACCTCACTTTACCGAAGCCCGTTACAATCTCGCATTTTTATTAATGGCATCTAAGCAATATAAAAACGCTGTCATGCATTTTGAAAAAATTTCTTATAAAAATAGTAGGTTTTATCTATTGAGATGTTTTTATTATTTAAATGAGAAATCACATTTTTTCGATTTACTAGATAGTCTTATAAATGATCAAGTAGTCCATCCTATAATTGGCTCCCTAGGTTGTCGTTCTTCAATAAGATATGGGATAGAGCGTTGGAACCTTTTTTGCAAAGACCCATTAAATCATACGGTCGCTATTAACCTAAATAATCAATATGACTTTGAGCATATCTTTAGGAGACCAATAAAAATTATATTAGAGGAAGGTAGGCTCGCTTTAAAAAAGCAAAATCTTTTGACAAATGGTTACCAGACATTTGGTAATTTATTTGATCAAGAAAAAGAGCTAACTCATGAAATTCAAAAAATCATCCATTTGGAAATAGAAAATTATAGGGCTCTTTATAAAGATAGTGGACAAGGAATAATCACAAGCTGGCCAGAGGAATATAGCCTTTTTGGCTGGCTAATTAGTATGAAAAGTGGTGGCGAATTGAAACCTCACATGCATGAAAATGGGTGGCTTAGTGGAAGTATATATATAAATGTTCCTAGAAAACAAAAAGTAGATAGTGGCAATCTTGTTTTATGTGTAGAGGAAGAATTTATAAATGATAATCAAATGGAAAGTATTGCTGTAGAAACAGGTAGTTTTTGTCTTTTTCCCGCATCATTACTTCACTATACAGTTCCATTTGAATCTAATGAAGACCGTATAGTGCTAGCTTTCGATATTGTGCCTAAATAGATATAGTGAAACTTAAGTATTTTAATCCTGTGCCTAAAAACTCTTGTGGTTTGGTATTGCCTATCATTCAGAGTTTTTTAACCTCTTGGGTTATTTCAAAATCATATCTATAAATTGTAATATAACCGTTAGAGCTTTAACCGGAGCCCAATATAGCGGAATGCTTGATCATGGATGCCGCTTTTTTATTATGGTTAGGCTTCCTTGGCGCGTTTTATTTGGCTCTATAATATCTAACATAAAAGGATCTCCTTTAATTGCGTCTAAAATAGCTAGCAAATGGTCATTTGCTTTGCCATTTAAATATGTAAAATGGCAAATGATATAATAGGAGCAAATATCCCAATACTCTGAAAAAAATGCCTTATATTCATCAACGCCCCCACAGTCAAACCATACAAAATCGAAATCGCCATATTCTTTTTTTAGCTTTTTGGCTTTACCTTGAAAAACACCTTCTACAAAATTCACATAGTTTGAGTTTACTATACTCTCCATCCCGGGCCTTTTTTTTAAATCGCCCAATGACATATCATCTATTACGATGAGTTTAGGATCGTAATTATAATTTTGCATATACTCCGTTTTCAAATTACCATCGTTAAAAACACGCTCGTTGTTAACAAGTGCTTCTAATAAAAAAGGGGTAGTATAACCAGCGCCAATTTCTAAAATTCTGTTAGGACGCAACATCTGTACCATTGATCTTAAAAAAGGAGCTACATTCTCTGTCCCTAAACCGGGTCTATAATGTTCTTTATATTCTAAAGACTTGGGTGCTTTAAATATATCTTTTTTATATTTCAATTTCTAGTCTTTTCAAAAATGTACATTGTATCTTATTGGAGTTGGCTTTATCATAAATTAACGAGTTTTGCTTTTCAAATCGACTGTTATAATATTGATAGCTTCTTGATATTTTCCAAAAATTTGGTATAGGTTGCTTAGTCCCAAACGTGGGGCCGGTAACATTGGATTAAGAAGCATTGATTTCATATAAATAGAGAAAGATTCGGCATACTGATCCAACAGATATAGCGTATACCCTAAGTTAATGTAATATCCGCTAGACGAAGACTCCAACCCTATTGCTTTTTTAAAGCAGATAATCGCCTCGCCGTAACTTTTATTGTCTCTTAGAGTTATACCAAGATTATTGTAAGCCTCTGCATAGTTGGGCCTAAGTTCAATAGTCTTACGGTAACTGGTAGCGGCTTCCTCAAACATTTTAGCTTTTTGGAATATATTACCTAAATTATAATGTGCTTCTGCATAATTAGGTTTAAGCTCGATCGCTTTGCTATAACTA
>QBVV01000115.1 GCA_003284265.1 SAR116 cluster bacterium AG-313-A07 | reverse complement strand
CATACCTATGCAGTCAATTAATATTCCATGGGTTGCTTCGCAATTAACACGGAATAAAACTAACCGATATATCTTGGTGCGGGTGAAGGGACTTGAACCCCCACGGCTTTCGCCACCAGAACCTAAATCTGGCGTGTCTACCAATTCCACCACACCCGCACATTGCAAACTGCCACCCTGTTTTACTTGTAAAAATATCAGACGACAACTAGTTAGATATCCGGCATGGCTAACGGATGCGTGCTGATACGTCAATAACTGTTGAAAAAAAAACAATCTAACCGCGAAGAATAGAACGCACTAATGCTGATTGCGCTACCATTTTATCGGACTCATAAGAAGAACTATTGTCTTTGATGTCCCGCAAATTATACAAATAATTTACCATTAAACCAAAGGACTGCTCTCTTCCCCTTACTGAATTGTCCGCATCCCAATTAATTCTCTCTATTCGAGCGCCATTTGATAGATGAAAATGGCCCACCGGATCACGAACCCTTCCGTTCTTTCCCTTTGCAGTTACCAGATAAATCGCCGCTAATTTAATAAAAAAGTCGCTAAGTTCTTTATCTATCTCAAGACAATCACTTGTCCTTTGTTGTATATGACCGAAAACATCTGTCAGAATTCCTTCATCTGTCTGGGCATCGCTGTACGGGCTCAGTTTTTTCTTATCAATCCTTGTCAGCAATCCACTAGCATCTTCTTTTACTTGATTGGAAAACCATTTCGAAAAACCTGGGATTGGAGAAAGTGTAGAAAAAGTTCTCAGATTAGGAAGTTCTTTACTGAGCTCTTCAACGACCTGTTTTATCAGAAAATTACCAAAGCTAATGCCATCTAAGCCTCTTTGGGCATTTGATATAGAATAAAAAATTGCTGTATTTGCCTCAGTGGGATCGACGGCAGGCTTAGTTTCATCTAGCAACTCCGACACGTTCTGCGAAATGCCGTCGACGAGCGCCACTTGAACAAAAATCAACGGTTCATTGGGCATATTAGGATGAAAAAATGCATAACAACGACGATCCACGTCGAGCCTATTCTTCATGTCATCCCATGACTTTATAGCGTGAACAGACTCATAAGCTATGAGTTTCTCCAAAAGAGACGCCGAGGAATCCCAGTCGATACGCACCAATTCCAATAAGCCAATATCGAACCAAGCCGATAGCATGAGCCTTAAATCGCCCGATAAATAGGTCAACGCCCCTTCTTTCGCCTGCAATGAAAGCATTTCCGCTCGCATATCAACTAAAAATTTAACTCCCTCTGGAAGTGTAGTAAGTCTACCTATTAGGCTGCGCCATCTGGGCTCTAAAGCCCTACGCAGCTTTTCCTCTGCTAACGATCTTTCCAGCTCTGAGCTACCTGCTTGTTTAATAAAGTCAATTGACGCATCAACCTCATGCCTGTCTACTCCATACCTTTTGCCCAACTCGATTAGAAAGTTACGGCGTCCGTCTGTATTTAATCTGATATAAACTTGGCCAATCTCGGCAGCTTGACTTCTTAGTGAGGCTTCGTCGCCAATCCCATCAATGCATTTATTAACTTTATCGAATACCTTTTCCAAATCTTCCGGCGGCAATTCAGGTCGCGGACCACCATGAAGATAACTGAGTGTTGAGTTGGAAACGCCTCCCCAGACGCGCCACAAATTGTTAATTGTACGATCTAAAATACCCGCTTTCATAATATCAAATCCTTGGCACCACAGATTGCAACTTCCATGGCACCGGAGTATAATAGGAGTAATTATTTGAAAACTCAGATTATTAACAAAGCGCCATAATTTTAATAAAAAATGGGGCGAGTGATGGGACTTGAACCCACGGCTTCCAGAATCACAATCTGGCGCTCTAACCACCTGAGCTACACCCGCCATATTTAAATCTTTTAACTAATGGACCTTCGTACGTCAGTCAACCAAAATGGGTAGCTAACCTAGAAGCCGCCTCATCCAAAATAGAATCCTTTTTTGCAAAGCAAAACCGTATAAAATTTTTTGGGGCATTGGACTGGAAGAACGCGCTCACTGGAACGGCTGTCACACCTGCTTCAGTTGTTATATACTTGCAAAAATCTATGTCGGTACCTCTGAACCCCGTATCGGCAATATCAACAAAAAGAAAATAAGAGCCCTCGCAGGCAATGGGGGTGAACCCGGCAATTTCATTAAGAGAATTTGCTAGTCTATCGCGTTTGGCTTTCATTTCGCTATTTAAATTTTCAAAATAGTCATCATCTTGGCCCAAGCCAAATGCAACTGCCAGTTGTAAATTTGGGGCGGTTGTAAACACCAAAAACTGATGCGCTTTTGCAATAGCTTTTATCAATTCATGACTGCCTGTTAGATAACCTACTTTCCATCCGGTCAAAGAGAATGTTTTTCCAGCCGAGCTTATTCGAACTGTTCTATCCCTCATCCCAGGAAGCGTCATAAGCGATATATGTTCCTTCCTATCAAACACCATATGTTCATAAACTTCGTCACAAATAGCGATTGCATCGAATTCTTGCACCAAACCAGCAATCAATTTTAACTCTTCAAGATTATAAACCTTAGAAGCCGGGTTTTGGGGCGTGTTGAGTAAAAGTAATTTAGTTTTTGCAGAGAACGCAGCACGAAGCTGTTCAGGATCTAAGCTCCAATCGGGAGGCCGGATTGTAACCATCTTTGGAATGCCTCCTGCACGTTTTATAATTGGTAA
>QBVV01000114.1 GCA_003284265.1 SAR116 cluster bacterium AG-313-A07 | reverse complement strand
AGATTTTGACGGGGTGATTGAGGCAGAATACGGTCAAGTTCCACCAGATCGTCCTCAACCCGATTTAAATAAGGTCAGAGAAGCAGCAAAGCGAATATCAGAAGCGAAACGGCCAGTGATTGTAGCTGGTGCAGGAGTTAAATATTCTGGGGCATATGAAGCTTTGAATAACCTGGCAGAAGCTATGCACGTCCCCGTGGCAACATCCCTTAACGCAAAGGACGCTATCTTAGATAATAATCCACTTTCCGTCGGAGTGGTTGGGACATATTCAAGACGATCCGCTAATCAAGTAGTGGCTGAAGCAGATCTTGTGATTTTTGTTGGCACGCGAGCCGGTGGAATGACCACTCATTTTTGGACAATTCCAGGAAAAGGAACCTCAACTATTCAAATTGATATCGATCCCCTTGTGAATGGGCGCAATTATCCAACCGATGTTTCAATAGTCGGAGACGCCAGAGTAACGCTTGAAAAAATGAATGAGTTAAATATGCCGGTCCCCAAAGAACGCGTTGAATGGCTCAAGCAAGTTAAAGAGATATGCACATCGTACAAAATAGACTTTAAAGATGTTTATAAATCCGATGCTTACCCCATCCGTCCTGAAAGGATAGTCAATGAACTATCTAATGGAATGCCCAAAAATGCCATTGTAGTTGTAGATACAGGCCATTCAGGAATGTGGATGGGCGGGATGTTTGAGAAAAGACATGAGGGTCAAAGTTATATTAGAAGTGCTGGACATTTAGGCTGGGCTTTTCCTGCCGCACTAGGTGCTAAATGCGGTGCCCCCCATCGTCCGGTAGTTTGTTTTATGGGGGATTTAGGATTTTGGTACCATATGGCTGAAGTCGAAACAGCTGTAAGAGCCGGTATCAATACCATCACAATTATTAACAATAATAACTCTGGAAATATGGCAAAAGGCAGTATCTCAGCGATCTACGATGATCAGCCAACAAAAGAGTCACAAGATATCTGGGTGCAAAATAAAATAAATTTTGCAAAAATAGCAGAGAATATGGGTGCTGTTGGGATAAGAGTTGAAAAAGCGAACGAAATCGCATCCGCTTTTCAAAAGGCCCTAAAGCTCAGTAAGCCTGTGGTTATCGATATAGCCACAGACATTGAAGTAGTTGCCCCAAAAGCATGGGAGCCTAAGACGTGAGTTTAAATATACTTTCATTGACACCATTGCCCGAAGGTATCCAAAAGGCGATCACAACAACAGACGCGTCCATAGAATTAACAATGGCCCCAGGATGGTTCGATGGCGAAATCCGAGATACATGGCCCAAATTTACTAGCGAAAGATATCTAACACCTCACTCCAACGGCCAATCGTCTAAATTAGAACGTGATAAACTTCTCAGTCTGGCTAATATAATAATTGTTGGTTTCCCTTTTCCTTTAGATTTAAAGAGTAGGTCACCAAATTTGAAATGGGTGCACCAAAGGCCAGCTGGAAGTTCAAACATGTTACGAGGCGACCTATGGAACTCAGATATTGTAGTGACATCCTCGCGTGGTTATGCAAACAACTTACCAATCGCGGAATACACATTAGCTGGTATTCTGCACTTTGCTAAAGGCATAAATATTGCGGATACAGAACGGTCAAACAAAAAATTTGAAGCGGCAAAATATAAGCCAATGCTGCTATCGGGTAAAACTATTTGCATTGTTGGCGTTGGAGGTATTGGGCGAGAAGTGGGGCGCGTCTGTTCAGCGGTTGGAATGCGGGTTATAGGGACCAGACGCAGTGGTGAAAGTGGGAATACAGATTTTGAAAAAATATACCCCTCTCATGACTTACTGAAAATTTTACCCGAAAGCGACTACGTTGTCATATGTTGTCAATGGACACCGGAAACAGAGAAATTAATCAATCGGGAAGCTTTTAACGCAATGAAACAGGATGCTGTTGTCATCAACATTGCCCGTGGGGAAATTATAGACGAGACGGCGTTACTAGAGGCATTGGATGAAAAAAAATTGAGAGGCGTTGTATTGGATGTTTATAGAGGCGAATTTGAGCATACTCCCAATATCCGCTTATGGAATGATAGCCGAGTTCTAATAACTCCTCATATTTCAGCAGCATCAGATGTAAACAGCCATAAGGGTAATGAGCTGTTCTTAAGGAATCTGAACCGATATCTTGGGGGAGAACAATTAGAAAATATCATTGACTGGAAGCTGGGTTATTGATTTGGAAATAGTGTCTAAAAAATCATTCGCCATTTTCTTAATTCAATTATTAGCTGATGCTTTAAAATAAGATGAATACTTTTTTTAGAACAGGAATTGATTTAGGTGGGACTAAGATAGAAAGTATTGTATTGGACTCTAAAGGAAGCCAGGTTTTTCGAAAGAGAATACCGTCACCACAGGGCAGCTATATAGAGACTGTTAACGCAATAACTGAATTGGTATTAGAGGCGGATAACCACGTTCATGAAATAACAAGGGTGGGTATTGGAATTCCCGGAGCCCTGTCAGAACAAACTGGACTTGTTAAAAATGCTAATTCAACGTGGTTGATTGGAAAACCTTTAAAATCAGATTTAGAGTATTCTTTAAAACGCCGTATAAAAATTGAAAATGACGCCAATTGCTTTACTATTTCTGAAGCTGTAGATGGTGCGGGAGCGCAAGCACAAATTGTCTTTGGTGTGATTCTCGGAACTGGAGTTGGCGGAGGAATCACTATAAATGCAAACTCGTTGAGAGGGATAAATTTAATT
>QBVV01000113.1 GCA_003284265.1 SAR116 cluster bacterium AG-313-A07 | reverse complement strand
ACGAAGTCTATAGTGGAGCTGAGAGGGAGAAAATTCAACCGACGAGTTCATTTTATGGAAAATATAATAAGGTAATTACAGTAAATGGATTAAGCAAAGCGTATGGACTTCCCGGGCTTAGGATCGGATGGATTGTGGCGCCCGTTAATTTGATAAGGGAATTGTGGAAGCGTCATGAGTATACCACAGTCAGTAGCTCTATGCTTGGAAATAGGCTTGGTGAAATGGCGCTACGGCCTCATGTTAGAAGACAGTTACTAGATCGAACTCGAAAATTAGTTGGGCAAGGATTTGATGTGCTACAGCAAATTTTAGATGAGTATCCGGACGTTTATTCAGTTGTTCCTCCTGGCGCCTCAGCTCTCTCATTCGTTCGATACAACCTTCCAATAAACTCAACCGAGTTAATCCATAAATTTAGAGAGGAAAAAAATATTCTGATTGTACCCGGAGACTGCTTTGATTTTGATCACCATCTTCGTATCAGTTCGGCTTTACCCAAAGAATATGTTCATGAGGGTTTAAGCAGGATGAATGATGTTATTAGAAAAGTATTATCTCGATAAAGACATGTATAAGAACGTCGTTTTAAACGGGTGGCTTGCTAAATCAAATGAGATTTGTCGGTGCCTGTAATGTTTTACAGTCCGAAGCTAATGAAATTTCGGCCTCCGTTCTAGCATTTAACTCTTCCACAGTTATCGATTCGAGCAGTTCTATTGCCATAAACCCGTGATCAGTGACGTCTACCACGGCTATATCGGTATAGATACGATTTACACACTTTGGTGCTGTTAACGGAAGGTTGCAATAGTTCAGCAATCGGGGGCTGCCATCTTTTGTATTGTGTTGCATCATTGTCCATGTTGATTTTGCTCCAACGGCAAGATCCATGGCGCCGCCTACTAATGGTCCTTTATCTGGAATTCTTGAATCCCAGTTGGCAAGATCACCTGAGATGCTAACTTCGAAGGCTCCTAATATTGTGATATCAATATGACCTCCTCTTATCATTGCAAATGAATTTGCTGAATCAAAAAGACTGGCGCCGCCTCGAAGAGTAACCTTTCGGCTTCCCGCGTCCACGAGGTTTGGATTGATGTTGAGTTCATTGGCTTCTGGTCCAACACCTAAGATTCCATTTTCAGATTGCAGAAAAACATCTCGATCGGAAGGAATATAATTGGAAACCAGCACGGGCATTCCCAACCCTAAATTTACAACATTACCGTCAGGAATATCCTGCGCTGCTCTCCATGCTATTTGATTTCGATTAAGTGGTTTCAAACTTCTTTTCCAGTGGCTATTACATGGTTTACATAGACGCTGGGTAGGTGCACATCTGTTGTAGGAAGAGCTTCATCGATTGCTTCACGAACTTCGGCGATAGTAACTGCGCAAGCGGTTGCCATAGCAGGCGCAAAATTCATTTGTGTGGTATTGAAATTTATGTTCCCAAATCTGTCAGCTCGATCGCCGCGAATCAAAGCAAAATCACCGGTGATTGCCTCTTCGAGGACGCAGTTTTTACCGTTTATTTCGCGGGTTTCTTTTCCTTTGGCTAAATCTGTTCCATATCCAGTAGGCGAATAAAAAGCGGGTATTCCGGCGCCGCCTGCGCGAATTCGTTCTGCAAAATTTCCCTGAGGCACGCATTCAAGTTCAATTGATCCGTCTCTCCATTGTTCTTCGAAAGGTGATAATTCTTTTCCGCGGCCTCTTGCTGCGGTGACTATTACTTTTCTTACCATTCTGGCTTCAATCAACGAATGAGTAAGCGAGTACGGATGGGTGGCAGAATTAGCAACAAGTGTAAGCTCTTTTGGTTCAGCATCTTTTAATATTTCTAACAAAAAATTTGGAAAACCTGCGCCACCAAATCCGGAAACCATGATAACAGCACCATCAAATATTTTAGATATCACCTCTTTTGCAGTTTCTATCCGTTTATCGATCGCCATTATGTGTTAATCTTCAGCGCAAGCTTTAATTGCGTCCATAAATACTTTTTGAGCCCCAGGGCCGCGTGCAAATGGACTTATAATAGGTAGTTCTATGCCGGAGTCGCGGTAGGCTTCTATTTTGTCCCTACATTGTGATGGCGTTCCAGCTACCCCGGTTGCATCGACGATAGCGTCCGTGACACCTTTGTTTGCTGCTTCCATATCTCCCTTTTTGAAGGCGGCTGCAATATCTGCCGCTTCTTGTTCGAAACCATGCGATGCTATCAACTTATTATAACGTGGAAAAAAGCCAATATACATTGCGAGCCCAGGACGCATGAGATCCATTGCTTCGGCTCGCGTCTCGGCAACAGCTGTTGGTAATAGCGAGGTGATTTCAACGTCCGATGAGTTTCTCCCCCCAACAGCAGCACCCACGGCGAGGTTTTCACGAATATCCGTAGCGGTTTTTAAAGTGCTTCGCGTTAGAATTATACCATCTGCAATTTCTCCACATATCGCTGTCATTTTTGGAAACAGCCCAGCTAGATAAATTGGGATCTTCTTTCTATTGGGTTCAAACCACAAATCAAAATTCTCAATTTTTATTGTTTCCCCATTAAAATTAACAGAGCCTTTTTCCAGTAATTTGCGTATCACATGTACTGTTTCTCTGACACGGAGCATCGGTTTTCCAAACTCAATCCCATGTTCAGGTACGACCTGTACTCGGTGACTGGATCCTAAGCCAAGTATAAAACGACCTCCCGACAGCTGGTCCACGGTCGCGGCTGCCATGGCGATTGTCGGGGCCGATCTCACAAAAACA
>QBVV01000112.1 GCA_003284265.1 SAR116 cluster bacterium AG-313-A07 | reverse complement strand
AGAACTGAAAAGATTAGACGAAGCTGAAGCAAGCTATAACCAAGCGATAGTGTTGAAGCCCGACTATGCTGAAGCCCGCAACAACCTGGGTAACACGCTACAAGAGTTAGGTAAATTGGAAGAGTCGATATCCAGTTTAATTACGGCTATTGATCTCAATCCAGACTATATTGAAGCTTGGAATAATCTTTATTTTCCAATTCAAATAATTAAGTCTTTGGGAACCTACGGCAAAGATTATTTATCGATAATTTTCAACAAAGCAAAGTTTGAATTAAGCGATACAAAGCTATCTCTTCTAAAATATAAGTTGAATGTTGGGGGACAACATTCAGAGTATTTTTTTAACGAAGCAGTTGCTCTTCTTTCTGCTAATGAAAATACAAATATACGGAATCCAGAACCGTTAAAAAATAGTCTAAAATCAAATGATATCTTTCCACAAAAAGTAGTTTCGTTACTTCATTTTGGACGAAGTGGGACTGGTCTTTTGCATAGCCTTATAGACAACCATTCAGAAGTTTCCACCCTACCAAGTATCTATTTTAGTGAGTTCTTTGATGGTTCAACATGGGAAAAGATAACTGCAGATGGTTGGACGGGGATGGTAGATCGATTTATAGAGAGTTATCCAGTTCTTTTTGACGCGCGCGCATCATATCCTGTTCCATCAATAGCTAACCGTTCGATTGCGAGTTTAGGTTTAAAGGAAGGTATGACTACTCTTGGAGAAAATAGGGATGAATTTCTCTATGTGGATAAGGTTCTATTTAGAAAAAAACTAATCTGTCTAATGTCTCGATATGATTATGTGGATCCAATTACTTTTTTTAAACTGGTTCATGTCGCTTATGAAAATACAGTCAATAATTATCATAATAAAACTACAATTTTTTACCATATCCATAATCCAGATATCCATGCAAAACTTAATTTCGTCAAATCTGTGCCCAACTCTAAATGGATAATGATGGTACGGGAACCAGTGCAATCTTGCGAATCATGGTTAAGGCAACCTTTTGAACGAAAGGACTATATAAATATCACAGCTAGAATTAGAGCTATGTTATTTGAAATCGATAATGTTATTTACCATAAACAGAACTCGATTGGAGTTCGTCTGGAAGATTTAAAAGAACGCCCTCGGCAAACAATTCCTGCACTATGTAATTGGATCGGTATAAAGGAGACCGAAAGCCTTTATGAGATGACAGCTCAGGGTAAGAAATGGTGGGGTGATCCAGCTAGTCCAGACTTTGCACAAGATGGGATGAACCCATTTGGCAAGATAACCATTAACCGCAAATTAGGTTCAGTCTTTAGTGAAAACGACCAATTTGTCCTGCGCACCCTCTTCTATCCATTCTGCGTTCGTTTTGGGTATGCCGAGGAAAAGATAGAGCAGTTCAAAATTGACCTTCAGGCGATCAGACCAATGTTGGATCAGATGTTTGATTTTGAGAAGAAGATAGTAATGGAGACAAAGGCAGATGCAGAGCAGTTTGCGAAGTCTGGATCTTATTTATATTTGCGATCGGGGATGATTGAGCGGTGGAATACGTTAAACGAGTTGCAAACCTATCCTAATATGATACGGCCACTGAAAATAAACTAACTTGGGATTTCCCAGATTTAAGGAATTAAATGACTGGTCAGGTAATATGGATAACAGGTTTGTCGGGTGCAGGTAAAACAACTGTTGCAGAGCAGTTAACCCTACGTATTCGGGAGCTTGGCTTAAACCCAATATTGTTAGATGGCGATGTCTTACGTGATCTTTTCAAAAACACCGAAGTAATTAACGAAACCTATAACCGTGAAGCAAGAATTACATTAGCCCTGAAATACGCTCATATATGCAAAATTCTGTCGTCGCAGGGTTTCACTGTTGTTATCGCCACTATTTCGATGTTCCGTGAAGTGTATGCGTGGAACCGAGCGAACTTGCCAAACTATTTTGAGGTATATTTAAAGGTTCCTCTGGACGAACTGCGCCTTCGTGATCCTAAAAAAATCTACCAAAGATATGACGCAGGTGAGTTAAATAATGTAGCGGGTTTGGATCTCTGCATAGATGAGCCTCTGGAATCGCATGTTACTTTAGATTTTGCGAAACAACCTTTTCTTTGGAATAGTCGAGAAGTTATAGCTGAGCATTTGATTTCCAGATTAGAAATACTTATTCTCTAGTATTAAGGTGCAGCAATAATATTGAACAAAAAAATACGAAAGCATTCTGAAATGAATATAGTTTATTCTTATCTTGTACTCGACATAATTCACCGTGGACATCTTTTGTTTTTGAAAAACTCGAAGGCCATCGCAGGACCAGATGGTCGTCTTATCGTTGGAATAGTTTCGGATGAGGCAGTTTTAGAGAAAAAGGGAAAAATACCAATCCTTAATTTTTCAGAACGTTTAGAACTTGCGAATTCTATTCAGTATGTAGACGGAGTTGTTGGTCAGCAAAATTATACTCCGTATGAGAATGTCAAAAATATTGCACCAAATATTTTGATGGAAAGCGACAGTCATGATGAGGCTCAGATTAACGAGGGAAGGAGGTTAATGAAAGAAATGGGTGGAAGAGTAATCGTGATGCCATACTTTCATGGTCAATCATCTACTTTGATTAAATCAAAAATACTTGCTGTCTAATATTAAAGCAGTAAAACCATGGATGACTTCACAAGTCCCCTAACGCTAATAGATGTACGCAATACTGGCTTCATTGGTATGGACATGCTGAATAAAGCAAATGTAGGTCCAATCAATCCAGAAAA
>QBVV01000111.1 GCA_003284265.1 SAR116 cluster bacterium AG-313-A07 | reverse complement strand
TTCAAGTAAACTCACTATATCCGCTCTTAGATCCAAATATTCTGTTTGATTTGCACTCGTAATAGCCTGATTGCCGAGCTCTCCTATCTTTTTAAGGTTTCCCTCTATTTTTGCGACCCTTGAAATTGCATCATTGACTGAAGCTTGACCTCTAGACAAACCCGATGTGTTTAAAGAAGCTCCCCAATTTACTTTTCCTGTCTCCCTTGTAAATACTGAGCTGTTGGAAGAGATAATACGATTTGCATTTGCAAACTCGGTCTCAGCATCAGTAAAAAAACTTTTCGCAGCGTCACTATCTTCCAGTGCATCGCTCAAAGTTGCCGAAGCAATTGCGGATGCAGCCTCACTTATTTTTGCTAAAAAAGTACTGGTATCATAGTATGCTGCGCTAACGCTGGTTGCAACGGAATCTACAATTGAGGAAAGCTCGTTTGGAATAAAACCGACCGAAGTTCCTCCTCCACTAACTGCACCGGTAGCATTGCTTTGTGCCGTTATCGTGTATGTATCAGAATTTGAAACTCCACTCACTCGAAACGTTTCATTGAGATCCAACCCACCGACTGTAGAACCGTTACTGTAAGTTATGACATCGCCAACAGATAAGCCGTGACCCTTGTGCGTTACCGTTACGTCTGGGCTGCCATTGCTCGTTGTGAAGGGGTTATTATCAAGACTATGACCATAACCGACCGTATTTCCTCCTCCGTTCGCCGCTTGTCCTTTCGATGCAAAGGTAATCGTGTAAGAATTTTCAGCAATGTTGGTGATTTCAAAAGTACCGTCCAAACTTAAACCACCGACTGCTGAGGTGTTGTTCAAAGTGACGTGATCACCAATCGCAAATTTATGGCCTGTATGCGCTATTGTGACCTGGTCGCTCGCATTAACCGTAACAGAACCACCACCGCCGCTTCCAGCCTGCCCCTTTGAACTCGCCGTAATCGTGTATGAGTCCGACGACTTATTAGCTACCGTGAAACTGCCATTGAGGCTCACTCCACCAACCGATGCGCCACCGCTGAAGGTTACCGTATCGCCATTATTAAACGGGTGCCCTGTATGCGCCACTGTTACCTGGTCGCTCGCATTAACCGTGACGGAATTGCCACCGCCAGTAGCCGCCGCGCTTCCGGTTGATCCTAACAAAAATTCATATGAATTCGTTGACTGATTCTCTATGGCAAAAGAACCATTTAAACTCTGTCCTCCGACCGAGGATGCTCCACTGAACGTTACCGTATCACTGTCACTAAATGGATGCCCAGTATGGTTCACCTGCACTCTATTCGTCACAAACGTTCCAGCATTACCACCAGCACTTTCATGAGTAGCTGGAGGAGCACCTAAATCAACACCCACATCAATATAAATTACATCACTGGTTCGAAGCGAGTGAACCGTATATGTCCCGTTTAGATCTGCACCGAACGCATTACTAGTGCCTGAAATCGTAATCTTATCTCCCGCTTGAAGTCCATGGTCAGGAATTCTGAATTTAAGAATCGCTGTATTGTCACTATCACGGTTAGGGGTGTGATTAGCAAACCATCTCCAAGGATTCACTACAAGATCACCCCCTTTAATCGTAAATGGATTAGAGCCCAACGTGCCACTTTGAACGGTAAATGGATTAGAGCCCAGCGTACCACTTTGAACGGTAAATGGATTAGAACCCAGGGTTTCTGATTGCACCGTGACTGGGTTAGTTCCAAGCGATCCAGATTGATATGCATAATCAAGCTTCTTCGCCTCGTAAGTATTCGGCTGACCTGCGTCTATAACACCTCCACTCGGTTTAAGTAGATTAATGTTTTCACCCGAATTAGGGTCATTAAAACGTGACGTGTGATTAATAAAATCAGGAACGAGAGCAGCAAGCTCCGCAAAGCTAGTTTTCTGGGCATCAAATTTGCTTTGAACCGTCTCAACACGCATATCAGCCAATAAGTCATTCATTTGTTTGATAATAGGATCCAGTTCGTCAATCGCTCCTTTTGCGGCAGAATTAGCTCCAGCTATTTTTTTTAGCTGTTTAACCGAACTGGTTTGCACAGCAATTTCTTTTTCGTTGGCACCGCTTTCGCTCGTATCCATATGGCCGGGTAAATTAAGCTGCAAACTACGGAGATTTTTCAATCTGTTATTAATAATTGATAATGACGACTCGGCACTTGCAACTTGGCCTTTTGCTACTTCTATGGCCTGAATGTCGTCCTTTATTTTCGATTGATTATCGATAGTTGAGGCCGTTTGTGATCCATTAATAGCAGCTTTTTTTACATCAAATTTCGATTCTATTAATTGTATCTGTTTTTCAAGTGATTGAGACGCTATTTGTGGTGGTAATCTCAAAGCCGTTGTTGCGATAGTCCTAAGTTGCATATTACCCAAAAGCCCGGCAGTACTGGTAATCGAGTTGATATTGCGCAAGAAGAAAAATGCTTTAGCAATTTCGCCATTCGCACCTCCAACATCGGACTCAAATCTATTTTGAAGATATTTATCTATTAAAGACTGCTGGCTACTAGCCGTAGTCAAATTCTTAAATCCACGTGCATTAAAATCAACAAACTTTGCCAATTCCGCAAATCGAGTATCATTCAATCTGTTAGCAAAGGAGTTTACGTCATTAACATCACTTTTTAATATGGCCTTGATTTTTCCGGGATTGTTGATTTCTGACCCTAAGTCAAAGGCTGTTAAAATGATTTGAAGCGTTTTCCTATCTTTAACCAGGTCATCAATATCTTCAAAACCAAGGGCCTTGGCTTTGAAGGTTTCTATATCCTTTTGAACATCTT
>QBVV01000110.1 GCA_003284265.1 SAR116 cluster bacterium AG-313-A07 | reverse complement strand
GGTGTTCACCCCGTTAGATATAGATACTATAAAAACATCAATGCGGGATAATAAAAGTAGTCTCATCTCAGACGAGAAATTTTTTGTCCATATTTACACTCCACCTCTTCGCTTGATTATCATTGGGGCAGTTCATATCGCTCAATTTCTTGCACCCATGGCAAAGGTAGCTGGTTTTGATGTTACAGTAGTTGATCCTCGGTCCTCTTTTGCAACTCCATCACGCTTTCCAGAAATAAACCTCTCAGATGAGTGGCCTGATGACGGTATATTAAAATTAAAACCAGATACTCGAACCGCAGTGGTGACTTTAACGCATGACCCTAAACTAGATGATCCAGCGCTTGTGGAAACTTTAAAAACACCAGCATTTTACATTGCTTCCTTGGGAGGCACACGAACACATGGGAAAAGATTAGAAAGGTTGAAAAGCGAAGGTTTTGATGAAAAAGAATTGTTAAGGATTAATGGACCAGCCGGCTTAGATATTGGTTCTGTGGCTCCATCTGAGATCGCAATATCTATTTTGGCAGAACTGACTGCAGCATTACATGGACGCTTAATTAAGTCCAAAAATGTTTCAGCATAGAAAGATGAAGTTCTCAGAATACCATTTGGACGACGCTCTTGGAGCAATTCTGGCCCATAGCCTAAGATTACCTGATAAGTCGCTGAAAAAAGGAACAATTTTAACCGACTCCGATTTATTATTTTTAAAGGAATATGGTTATGAGAAAATTGTTTGTGCAAAACTTGAGGAAGATGATCTAAACGAAGATGTAGCAGCTGCAGAATTAGCAACACTTATCGCGGGTTCTAATTTGATTAAAGGAAACGCCTTTACTGGAAGATGTAATCTTTTCTCAGAAACGCCCGGACTAGTAGTATACAACCCTTTATATCTCGACAGATTTAATTCGATTAATGAGTCAATTACTCTAGGTACTGTGGCTCCTTTTCAGAATGTCTCTAAAGGGCAAATGATCGCAACCTTAAAAATTATACCATTTGCCATACCCTCCAAACTCCTTAGAAAAATAAAGGCTAATAAGGAAGATTTTGAAAATTTGCTTCATGTCGCCCCTTACTTAGAGAAAAACGTTACTCTAATACAATCTAGATTACCGGGAACAAAGGAGACTGTATTAAACTCTACCTTAGAGGCAACCAGTTTTCGGCTTCAAAACCTTGGAATTTCAGGGATCAATGAGGCACGCTGTAACCACGATCAGAGTTCATTATCCGAACTTATTATCCAGGCTGTTAAGGAACAGGCTGAATTAATATTGATTTCCGGTGCCTCAGCCGTAGTTGATCGCCGTGATGTAGTGCCTGCAGCTATTGAACAGGCGGGAGGGGAAATTAGGCATTTTGGGATGCCCGTAGATCCCGGTAACCTCCTACTTTTGGCATCAGTTAATGGGATAGATGTGATCGGTATACCTGGCTGTGCTCGCTCACCTAAACTAAATGGCTTTGATTGGGTTCTTCAACGATTATTAGCCAATATGCCGTTAGAGAGTGCCGATATAATGCGTATGGGAAGCGGCGGATTATTAAAAGATATTATAACCAGACCACTCCCAAGAGCAAAGGCAAGCCAACCCGATCAAAGTGTAATCAGAACAAACCCCGATTTTGAGAAAATTCATGCAGTAATTCTTGCTGGCGGCCAATCAAAACGCATGGGCACAACTAATAAATTATTAGTGCCGATCAATGGAAAACCAATGGTTGCCATCACAGCAGAAACCATCATTGCATCAAAAGCTAATTCGGTAGCAGCAGTAACCGGTTTTGAACACCAAAAAATACAGGAAGCTATAAAGAATTCGAATATTGAATTTATTCACAATAAGAACTTTCAAAATGGGATAAGTTCTTCTGTCGTTACCGCAATTAAATCTGCTCCAGAGGATTGTTCAGCAATTTTAATTGGGCTAGGAGACATGCCAAAAATCACGGTATCGCATATTAATATGCTCATAGATGCATATAATCCACTTGAGGGACGGGCTATTTGTGTACCAACCTGGAAGGGGAAAAGGGGAAATCCAGTTTTGTGGGCACGAAGATTTTTCCCCGAAATGTTGCAGCTCAAAGGAGATTTTGGAGCTAAAGAACTTATGGGTAAATACGCGGAGTTGGTGGTGGAGGTAGAGATGAATGACAATGGCATTGTAATAGATATCGACACACCAGAAGCTTTAGAAGCATTCAGAAACAAAAATCATAGGTCAGAATAAAAACTATGCTAGACAAGCTTTATCAAGAACAAATTATTGCGCTAGCAAGGCAGGCGAAAAAAAGGTCGGGGCTAGATAATCCAGAGTTAACAGCACGAGTAGATAATCCTCTGTGTGGTGATAGAGTGACCATAGATCTTAGTTTAGAGGACGAACTTATCGATGACATAGGCGTAACCGTGAGAGCCTGTGCATTGTGTGAAGCAGCATCCGAAGTACTATCAACACACTCTACCAAGCTAAGTTTCTCAGATATACAAAAGGTTGAAACTGAATTAAGGGATTATTTGTCAGGAAATACACCTAACCCACCATGGGCTCAATTGTCTGTATTTGAGCCTGTAAAAGAGGTAACTTCACGGCACGAATGCGTATTACTGCCATTCGTTGCTGCAAAAAAAGCTTTTCTGTCAAAAAAGCAAAAGTGTTAACGATGTCTTTTAATGAACGAGTCAACGGCTTTAATCGCATCATGCTCGTATAGATCCCCGTGGTTTGCTCCTTCAAATATCTGCATATATTTTGGCTCTGAAGCTTCAGTAAATAGAAGTTTGCCATGTAGCAAACCGATCACATCATCTTGATCTCCATGTATAATTAATAACGGAGCCGTGAGACTCTTAATCTTCGAAATGGAATCAAATTTATCTTTAAGTAGATAACGAACGGGCACAAACCA
>QBVV01000109.1 GCA_003284265.1 SAR116 cluster bacterium AG-313-A07 | reverse complement strand
CAGCCAATTCTGAGCCCATCCAAATGTTTAATTCCATAGTTTCGGCATAAGCTTCGAACCAATTGGCTAATTTATCTTTGGGTATGAACACCGGCCAATTTGGTGGGAAAGGCATATATGGCATGTGATTTATATACACTTCATTATGCAGAACTAGTGAATGGTATCTTTTCCTCCAATTATCGCCAACACGTTCATGCTTATCGATCACCAAGGTGTCGACGCCAAGCACTCCTAGACGCGCTGCAATGGTTAGTCCCGACTGACCTGCACCAATAACCAAGACTGCAGGCTCATGATCCGTATATGCCTTTGCTTTGTTTCGAAGGTCTAACCAATTATCGTCGCCGAAGGTTCTTGAATAATTCTCTCCACTTGGACGATGTTCCCCAATTGCTTCTTCGTGGCCATTTATCCCCTCTAGAGATGTCATTAGAACCCACGCTTTGAAATTATCGGGGGCATTGCCATCGGGAATGAGCCTTAATATGCCGCTGGCCGGGCCAGTTTTTGTACTAAATTCTATGAAAGCTTCGATGCAAATTGTATCTCCTCGGTCCACTACCCTCGGCGGTGTTCTGTGTTGAGCTATCTTTATTTCTTTAGCTCCTGTATTTATAGCGGTTTCTCTAATCATGGCTTTTATTTCAGAAGGACCATTTACTGTCCTTATGTGCCAAGTGAATGCTAGTAAATCTCTCCAATGACCGTTCTCAATGAATAACAAAGATACAGCGTCGGCATTATTTTGCTTGATAGCAGTCTCAAAATTAATTAGCCAGTTCGCTACTGCATTTTTAATATCAACTCCGATAAAAGGATCAGAAGCTACCATTTATATTCTCCGTAACTAATAATTTGTCTGTAAAATAGCGCAGTTTAAGCATTAGTCCACGGTGCAGTGGGGGTATTCCAGTGTTTATCTTAAATATGCTATGGGGCTATTTGCGCTTATTGCGGTCGTGAAGTTCCTGTTAGCTCTTACTTGGTGGTTTGCCAGTTTGATTAAAAAGTATTTTTCGTTCGTCATCGCTTGGCGGTCCTTTTCTTCGAAGATCTTTGCCTAAATCGACGCCTCGCATAACAGCTGGTCGCTCTTTGATTCGCGATCTCCACGCATTTAAATTAGGATATTTATCAAGAGATGCTCCTAACGGTTTAGCTATCAAAACCCATGGCCAATTGATGATATCGGCAATGGAATAACTATCCCCAACGATATAAGGTTGATTTTCAAGCCGTCGGTCCAAAACACCCAGACAACGATCATATTCATTCAGATAACGCTGATGAGAATAGGAATGTTCCCCCTGAGCATAGTTTACGAAATGACTTAACTGTCCGCCCATTGGCCCTTGATTTCCGGTTTGCCAGAAAAGCCATTCCAGCACCTCTTTTTTTTTCAAAGGGTCTTCTGGAATAAATTGCTGAGTTTTCTCTGCTAAGTACCACAAGACCGCACCCGATTCGAAAACTGATATAGGATCGCCATTAACGTCGTGATCAACGATGGCTGGCATCCTATTATTTGGACTAATTTTGAGAAATTTGGGCGTAAACTGATCGCCTTGGCCAATATTTATTGGACATGATTTATACGGCATTTGCAACTCTTCGAGTAAAATAGAGACTTTCCATCCATTCGGTGTAGGCCAGTAATAGAAGTCGATCATAGACTTAAGTCTCCTTAGACAATTGCTCGGGCGTGGCAATTATACCATCGCTTATAAGTGATTCGATAGTATCTTCATCATATCCTAGTCTTATCAGTGCTTCTTTACTGAATTCTCCTAACATTGGGGCTCCTCTCGTTATAACAGCCGGAGTTTCAGAGAAATTGGCTGCTGGGGCCGCCTGGCGCAACATCCCCGCTTGTTGGTGTTTGTATTCACTAATCGTAGCATTTGCCTGTATTTGGGGATGACTGATAACGTCTCTTCGTCTCAGGATTGGGGCGCATGGCACATCAGCCGCATCCAAAATTGTTAACCATTCTTTAGCTGATTTTGAGAGCAGTACCTCCTGTGTCATGCTAAGGCGGTCGTTTATATTTTTGTGGCGGAGTGCTGGCGTCAAAAATCGTTCATCGGTTAGCCATTCTTTTCTATTTAATGCCGTTGTAAGGTTGGTCCATTGTTTGTCTGTGTTTACAGCAACGGTGATATATCCATCAGAGGTTTCATATATTAGATCAATGAAACTTTGCGCCTCCTCCTGCGGGAATTCTCCGCCAATAAAAGTCTGACTACCCATATCAGAATGCCATAAGAACGACACTACAGCGTCCAACATTGAAAGCTTAATGTGCTGTCCCTTCCCTGTTTTTTCTCTGGATAATAGCGCAGCGGTAATAGCTTGCGCGGCCATTACTCCGGTTAGCTTATCCGGCACAATCGTTCTGACTAGTTTTGGTCTGGCCTCATCGGACCCTCCCTGGATGGTTGTAAGACCCGACAGGGCTTGAACTAAAGGGTCATAAACCGGTCTTTGGGAGTAGGGACCTTCGTGACCAAAACCGCTTATTGAGACGAAAATTATTTCAGGGGAAATTTTACGAACTTCTTCTTCGCCTAAACCTATGCGTTCAACGACACCTGGCCTCATATTTTGAATAAAAACATCTGCTGTGATAAGCAGTTTTTTGACTATTTCCATCCCTTCTGGCGTTTTGGTATCTACAGCGACGGAACGTTTACTTCGATTGTTATTTAAAAATGAGGCTGAAAATCCGCCTCGCCGATTCGAGAGTGCCCGCGTGAAATCTCCACCATCTGGATTTTCTACTTTTATTACGTCAGCACCTTGATCAGCAAGGATCATGGTTGACAGTGGTCCAGATATCACGCTTGTCATATCTATAATTTTGAAGCCAGCTAGGGGTCCAGACATGGGAAACTCCAGTTTGTCTTGATATGTTAGAACTAAGCTTATTAAATGTTCAACTAGATGCAAGATAAGAAACGTT
>QBVV01000108.1 GCA_003284265.1 SAR116 cluster bacterium AG-313-A07 | reverse complement strand
ATTGATTATCGTTTTATCCTATAAGTAATTGGCGTTATACTGAAGGTAAATATTAAGGATACAGAAAAGTACGATGAACGATGACACCATCGGCATTGCTTGCGATTGGGGCACCAGCAATCTGCGCGTTTATAGGCTAGGACCCAACGCCAAGATAATAGAAAAACGGGATTTTTCTGCAGGCATAACTGCCATCAAAAATAAAAAATTTGAAGATACCTTTATGAACGCTACTCAGGATTGGCTTGACGAATACCCGGATATACCAATCACAATATCGGGCATGGCCGGCAGCAGGCAGGGTTGGAAAGAAGCACCATATCTCCCTTGCCCAACAAATGTTCTAACAATCGCAAATAATTTAACACCTATAAGGCTGCGAAGTGGCAGAATAATTTGGTTGACGCCAGGGCTATCCTATACAGACAACAATGGCCTACCAGATGTGATGCGCGGCGAGGAAGTTCAAATTCTTGGCGCTTTATCCAATATCAACTCAGAAAAAATAACGATTTGCTTGCCGGGTAGTCACAGTAAATGGGCGACAGTAGTAGGAGAGGATGTAACAGAATTCAATACCTACATCACGGGCGAACTATTTGAAGTAATAAAATCTCATACTATTGTAGGGGCAATGATAGACCCCAATTCATGGGATGAAAAAGCATTTATAAATGGTATCGAGTTTTCTGCAACAACCAACAATATTCTTAATCAATTATTCGCCGTCAGGGCAAAAGGCCTCTTCAATCAACTAACAACGGCTGCAGCAGGTGCTTTCCTCTCAGGTTTACTTATTGGCCACGAACTAGGAGCAGCATTAGCTGGCGCGCGTTTTACGAAAGTATATCTTATTGGACATGGACAACTCACAAACCTCTATAATACAGCATTAATCGAAAAAGGGTTTGACCCAAAGATACTTGCACCGGATATTATTGCCGATGGACATTTCAAACTGATAGAGAAAATTGAAAGAAATGTATCATGACAGCCTTCTTTTCCTATTTAGAAAAGCATCCACTGATAGCTATATTGAGAGGGATCAAGCCTACTGAAGTCGTTAGAGTTGCAGAAATTCTAATTGAAAAAGACTTTAAGATCATAGAAATTCCCCTAAACTCTCCCGACCCAATTAGAAGCATAGAGTTATTAACCCACCATTTTGAAAACGACGCTATTATTGGAGCGGGAACAGTCCTTGACAAAGCATCTATTAGATCGATAGCAGAAGCGGGAGCAAAATTAGTCGTTATGCCGAATGGAAATGGTGCAGTTGTCGAAGCAGCTAAAGATAGAGGTTTAATAGCTATCCCAGGTATTGCCACGCCAACCGAAGCGTTCGCGATGATAGAGGCTGGAGCGGATGCCCTCAAATTATTTCCCGCAGAAGGAATACCGCCAGTTGTTCTAAAAGCAATGAGGGCTGTTCTCCCCTCAACTGTCCCTATTTTACCAGTTGGGGGCATCACACCGGAAAAAATGAATGCTTATCAAAAAGCTGGGGCTATCGGTTTTGGACTAGGTTCGGCACTTTACAAACCAGGTATGGCACATAGAGACGTAAGAAACAATGCGGATGCCTTCAATCAAGCTTTAACACTCTCATTGTAGATAAATGAAATCTGATCCAGATTCCTTGTAGATCCTCAGAACATATAATACAGCATTTTTAATTAATTTTTCCAAATGTGCGATAAGGGGTACCCGGATGTAAAGAGAAGTGGGTATGAACACCAAGCCAGGGGGCATCACTGCTAGTGCGAGATAAAATGACCGTAGTTCTGCCTGGTCTATCAAAAGGGTTCGCCTCTTCATCAAAACCTTTAGAAGTCCAGGTGGTAATAAGAAATGCCATCAATCTATCAGCACTCACGCCTATTTTTATGTTATCAAAGTCCCATTCAAATTCTTCAATATTTGGCCACACATTACGCCATTGATTTTTTTCTAATGCGTCTATCCCCTCTACAACATCCATATGTGTGCCAAACGAGGCTGTATTTTTCACAAAAAGAGATTGGGCTTTGTTAAAATCGAGTCCCTGGACACAAGTTTGCCAATTAGCAAGCCAAGCTTTAACTGTCGATAGATCAATCTCATCAGGTTGCCAGTTAAATTGCATAAGAAATAACTCCACTAACGCTTTACTGCTCGAATTCACTACTATTTTATGAGTATATATCTAACTCAGTTTTGAAACTAAAAGATAGACTATCATGCCATACGCTTCATTGAGAGATTTTATTTCGTATCTGGAAAACAAATCCCAACTTGTACGTGTAACAGAACCGGTCTCACCCTATCTAGAAATGACAGAAATTCAGACTCGATTACTTTCTGAACAAGGACCCGCTGTATTATTTGAGAACGTTATAGGATCTAATGGACAATCATATGAGATGCCAGTACTGGCAAATCTATTTGGAACAGTAGAACGCGTTGCCTGGGGAATGGATCGCGAGCCCGAAGACTTGAGAAAAATAGGAGAAACGCTGGCTTTTTTGCGACAACCAGAGCCACCAGGCGGATGGCGTGAAGCAATAGCAATGATGCCACTCTTAAAAACGGTTGTGGCTATGAAACCGAGACAGGTCACTTCCGCACCCTGTCAAGAAATTATTCTGCAAGGTGACGACATTGATCTCGCTAGATTACCAATCCAGACATGTTGGCCCGGAGAACCAGCCCCTTTAATAACTTGGCCCTTAGTAGTGACGCAAGGACCAACAGAGAAGCGTGAAGATAACTTTAATCTTGGGATCTACCGTATGCAGGTCACAGGCAAAGATACTACTTTGATGAGATGGCTAAAGCATCGAGGGGGAGCTCAACACCATGCTAGATGGAAAGAGAAAAAAAGTGAGCCCCTACCAGTAGCCGCGGTGCTAGGAGCAGACCCTGGCACCATATTAGCTTCCGTTACGCCGGTGCCCGACACCCTTAGTGAATATCAATTTGCTGGTTTACTGCGTGGTAAAAGAGTGGAATTA
>QBVV01000107.1 GCA_003284265.1 SAR116 cluster bacterium AG-313-A07 | reverse complement strand
TATTGTTTTGCCGCTGGTTGAAGATGAAGGGCTTTGGCGTAATAAACAAGTGTCTGTATTCCACGTCCATCAAGGAATTCTTTTAACTTATCTCGCCTTTTTGCTTGAATTATAAACATCACAAAAGCATTTTGCTCGTGCGGTTTGCATGTTGGTATAAATACTTCTTTAGCTTGAATTAATTCTCTGTAAAGGTTGACATTATTTCTTCGCTTATCGATTACACCGCAGAGTTTTTCCATTCGGTAGAGTAAAACCGCGGCATGTAATACATCGAGTCGGGAATTTACCCCATATTCGACACAGGTATCTCTGTCTATTAAACCATGGTTCCTATAAACTCTGACTTTATCGGCTATTTCTTTGTCGTCGGTAATTAGGAAACCTGCATCTCCCACTGCATTCATTGCTTTTAGAGGGTGGCCAGAAAAGGTGCCCACCTTCCCAAATGTTCCCGCATGTTGTCCGTAATAATAAGCGCCCATACACTGGCATGAGTCCTCTATAACCATAAGGTTATTCTGTTTGGCAATTTTATTAACTTCGTGCATATCGGAAATTCGGCCTGTCCAATGAACGGGCATAATAGCTTTAGTTCTACTTGTTATTTTTTCATTGATTTTGAGTGGATCGATATTTTGATCTCTCCCAACGTCAACATATACAGGAGTTGCTCCAACATGTGCTATGGCTGCCGTTGTCGCTATGAAGGATATTGGAGACGTTATAACTTCATCTCCTTTCCCTATTCCCATTGCGTGCAATCCCATCATTAATGCGTCTGTGCCGGAGTTTAGTCCTATGCAATGTTTACTCTTCGTATATTGAGCTACACGTTCCTCGAAATCTGCAAGTTCTGGTGTCAGGACGAGGTTTCCACTTTCCAACACTCTTTCCACGCAGGATAAAAGCTCGTCTTTTTCCTCCTGATAGCGTTCTTTTAGGTCAATAAGAGGTACCTTAAATTCAGCCATAATTATTATCTCTATAAAAAGACCGAACTGTCTCGATCACATAATCTTGCTCTACGTCGCTAATGTGTTGATCCACTGGGAAGCTTATACACTCTTTGGCATGTCTGTCGGTTACAGGGAAATCACCTTTTTTGTACTCCAAATGTGCAAGCGCGGGCTGCTGATATAGAGGAATAGGGTAATGTATTTTAGCCTCTATTCCCTTTTTTAAGCAATAATCAAGTAATCCATCTCTGTTTTGCGCGAATACCATATATAGTAGAAAAACATTTTTAGTGTTTGGTTGTCGGGGTGGTATTTGTATTTCAGGAATATTTGAAAAGCCATCATCGTAATTTTTTGCTTTTTGCGCGCGCACACTTACTATGGAATCCGCTTGTCTAACCATCCATTTTCCAACAATAGCTTGAACCGAATCTAATCGAGAATTATATCCAAAAATCTGCATTTCATCACGGTTCTTTAGTCCATGGTTCCGGAGAAGCCTAGCCTGCCTATTCATTTCATCATCATTTGTCACAATGATACCTGCATCCCCCCATACATTGATTATTTTTAGAGGGTGCATGGAAAACCCAGTGGCTACGCCCCAAGAACTTACTTGTTTCCCATCTCGTTCACCGAGTAAACTTTGGCAACCATCTTCGATCACCGGTATTTGATGACAATCTGCTATCTCCATAATCTTGGGCATATCCGCTACGTCGCCAGTTAGATGAATGGGCATAATCGCCTTAGTTTTTTTTGTTATTTTTTCTTCTAGTTGTTGTACGTCCAGACAAAATGTATCGTCACAGTCAGTAAAACTTGGCGTTGCACCGACCTCTGCAATTGCTCCAACCGAAGCGTAAAATGTGTTGGCTGCCGTTAAGACTTCATCACCTGGACCAATCCCTAAAGCCTTAAGAGGTATTTTTAACGAATCAGTACCAGATCCAACTCCAATGGCATATTTGGCACCAACGGCCTCTGCAAATAACAACTCAAATTCTTCGACAGGTTTTCCAAGGGTATAATCACCACTTTTTACCAATTCTTTCAATTCGTCAAATATCGAATCTACTTCTGAAAACTGCTGCTTTAGCGGCGAGAACCTAACTTTTGTGACAGGTTTTTTAGGACTTTTTTCTTCTGTTACGTTAATGTGAGTCATCGAGGCCCAACGTTCAGTTTCTTAATGATCGTTTTTCAACAATTATTATATAACAAAAAAGTGCAGTAATGACAGATAACAGTCCTGCTAAAATAGTGTCGCTAAGGAAGTGAGCCCCTGTTCCTAATCGATAAAAAGCGATACTCGTTCCAAATATCATAGAAATTATTACCCCAATTTTTCTCTGCATACCAGATAACAGGAGAGGAAAGGCGATGGTCGCAAATGCAAACGCAACGTCACCAGAAACAAAAGAACAGTTATGGGCGCATTGGTCGCTTGGAAAGTAGGCTGGAGAAAAAATTTTGTCGCCACCAAATTCGATTATATTCTTTGGCCGTGCTCGGCCAATAAATTCCTTTAGAACACCGTTTACAATTAATCCTGGACCTAATGAAAAAGTTAAAGCAATAAAAATTATATTCCTTATTGACCAGCCTATGTATTGGCCGTTCGAAAGAATGCTCAAGGCAGTAAGGGCTGCTAATATTATAACTAAGTATTTTATCGATGGCCTCACCCAAGCATCCATGAAACTATGAATTAGGGAATTACGTAGTAGAAAATTATTCTCGCCTTCAAAAAATAATGATGCAAACAGTAAATCTATTTCTGGTAATGCAATAAATAGAATGGAACAACCGATCGTTATGATAAGTGCCAATTTCAAACTGAAATGATGGGATGAATATACCAAAATGTTATCAGTCCTTGCGATAGTTTCTTAATTCAAATAAATGCAGCGTTCGATATGTGTCTTTGCCTATATTTACCTGCAAGGGTTGTAATCTCTTAACAAAAGCAAAGTTAGTTAAAATAGGATGAGGCGTGTCCCATTTAGCGGCTAAAATTATCTTGTCTTTTTCCTGGGGCAGATATTTGGCTGTTAGTTCATAATGATGGTCTGGCTGACCATCATAGTCCCA
>QBVV01000106.1 GCA_003284265.1 SAR116 cluster bacterium AG-313-A07 | reverse complement strand
GAAGGACTTACTCGTCCGTCATCAGGCGACCAAACTGCTCCTAGAACATCATCACCATTCATCATTGGCCAACGTTCCAAAGCTTCAGCTTTGCTAATTGATATTGCATTCAGTCCGTATGCATTAGCGAGCGCCTCCTGTCTTTTAATATGAACCAAACGATCCATCGTAGTTGCTATTGAAAGACTTCCTTTTTGGATCCAACCGACGCTTTGTTCTGTTTCGTACTCCAACTGAGAATAAAGTTCTACAGAGTATTGAATCATACGGGTAAGGTTTTGCGAGTTACGCAACGCTCGAACTTGGGCGGCCGAATGCCACGTTGTACCACTGGTTAATTTATTTCTTTCCAGCAATATCGCGTCGCTTACCCCTAATTTACCAAGATGATACAGCGTTGAACATCCCATTATGCCACCGCCAATCACGACAACCGAGGCATGTGATGGTAAATTACTCATTTTATTTCGATAGATCTTCGGTAACCGCTCAAGGATAAGTTGCCTCTAGTAAGTCTCTCAATTTTCCCAACAGCTCTTTATTTATATTTCGAGCCCCTAAATCTAATCTGTTCTTATGGCGTCGTTCGCCTGGGACTCTTATACCTTCTAGTCCTTCGAGTTTCTGAAAAAATCCTTCACTATGATCAGCCCATCCCACGCCAGCAACTAACTCAGGATTAATCGCAATAACCAACTCTCCGCCTTTTGGAGGTCCCCCATCATTATTATCGTTTTCACCCGCCTCATAAGAGAAATTATCTCCAGTCATACCAGCAGACAGTAACTCTACCATTAGCGAAATTGCGGATCCTTTGTATCCTCCAAAAGGCAACAAAACACCCTTTAAAATTTCAGCCGGATCATCCGATGGTTTACCATCTGGTCCCAGTCCAGTTCCATGTGGGAGTTCGTGTCCATCCCGAGCCGCAATTTGAACATCACCCATTGCCAAAGTTGAAGTAGCCATATCAAAAACCACGGGCGTTTTACCCGGACGAGGCCACGCGAACGATAGTGGATTGGTCCCAAAAAATGCTTGGCCAGCGCCGGCCGGCGCAACAGCAGGCTTATAAACTGTGCATGCTACACCAACGAGATTCTTTTCTGCTAAAAATTCAGTTTCAGGCCACAGAGCCGCAAAATGAAACGTGTTGGTGATCTTCATTATTGCGATACCGGTCTTGTTCGCAGCTTGCGCTAGAACAGGCAATCCACATTCAAGCGCAAAAGGGGCGTATCCATGATCAGCATCAACGGATATAATTGATGCCATATTATTTTCTACCTTTGGTTGAGCATTCCCTTTTACCTTGCCTGATTTCAGAGAGGCTATATATCCGGGAATTCTAAATAGACCATGCGACAGAGACCCATCTCTTTCGGCAGTCTCAACCGTACGCGCGAGTGCGGTAGCATTATTGTTATCGCAACCATATTTAGAAAAAATATCGAACGAGAGTTGGTAAATCTCCTTCAGTTGTAACTGTTCAGTCTCTATCTGCGCCATATGATTCTCTCTGTCGCTATGTTTGTTGATCTAATGTTTATTTTACGTTTCCCACTCAGAATGTAAATTTATTAAATTATTTTTGATATCAACTTCATCAAAAACCCAAAAAACTCTATGAGCATGACTGATAAAGAATCTTTCCTCAAAATTGTCTGAGGTTAGATTCTTATCTTCAACCTTAATTGAACGTTGAAATTCAATTCTGTTTTGACGATTTAGAGGCAAGTAGAAAACCCGCCAACGACGATGTCCCAGTAATGATCATTCCCCAAACCATATCAACCAACGAAACTGTTAAAGACCAACCTTTCAGGGTCGCCATATTCGTCATATCGTATGTAGCATAAGCTAGTAATCCTAATAGAGCCCCATCTCTAATAACAGTTTTGTAGTTTCCGTTGAGAAGATTAGGCTTAATTGCGAAATAAACAATTCCTACAATATAGCCCAAATAGAAAACTACTGCTGATGGCCAATTGGGTTCCTCAAGAAGTATTCCCTCAAGAGAGTTGAAATAAAAATCAGTTGCCAACACACCCAACCACAAACCATCCATAATACAGAACATTAAAAATGCTCCCAAATAGGCCTTCAAATAAATTATCGACATAGTTTCACCATAAAAATCACATCATCCGAATATCTGGTTTCAAACATAAAAAGAATTATTATCAGTCCAAGTTTTCCTGTTTCCATTCATGAATTAAAGCTCATCGTTTAAAACGTTCTATCGTTTTTTTATTCACAGATATTCCAAGCCCCGGTCTTGAAGGAATAATAACTAAACCGTCCTCGATTTCGATTGGACCCTCTACAAGTTCTCTACGAAAAGGATGTGCTGATTGATCATATTCAAGAATTGGTTGTCTTGAGAAAATTGAGTGATGGGACACAGGTAGCGCTGCTATCAGTTGCAAAGAAGCTGCCTGTGCGATAGCGCTACCCCATACATGAGGATTTATTTCCACACCAAATGCTTGGGCTAAGGTCACAATATGCCGTGCACCAGTAAAACCACCGCATGACCCAATATCAGGTTGAGCAATATCTACGGCCCCAGCAGCAAAAAGTGATTTGAAACCGTATAATCCATGTTCATTCTCGCCACCAGCGATTGCCATAGGAAGACACCGCCGCAATTCAGCATAACTTTCAAGGTCTTCCGGAACGACGGGCTCCTCGTACCATCTTAAATCAAACTCAGATAACCTGTGTCCGAGGGACAATGCGTCTCGACGACCATAGGCATGATTAGTATCCACCATTAATGTAACACCAAGCCCGCTTATACTATCCTGGATAGCACGCATCACTGCTACATCATCTTCTAATCCGAAACCTAGTTTGATTTTCATCAAGCGAAAACCTTTTTCATAATGACTAAGTGCTTCTTCGGCGAGGCGGGTAGACTCTCCTTGACCTTTAAGTCGATAGAAGCCCGTGGCATATGGCTGTACTGTCTCTCTAAATGCTCCACCTAATAATTGGCTGACCGGTTTATTGTAAAACTTCCCCGCTATATCCCACAACGCAATGTCGATACCACTGATAGCAGCCATCACGGACCCCTTACGTCCAAAATCTCGTGACTTGTTATACATTTCAAACCAGAGACGCTCGGTGTCTAGCGGATTTTGATTTTTTAATATTTCTGAAAAACAATTTTCCACGGCCGCGGCGGCTATCTCAGGCGGCTCTAATCCTTGAGGAAAACATTCTCCCCATCCCGTAATCCCCTCATCTGT
>QBVV01000105.1 GCA_003284265.1 SAR116 cluster bacterium AG-313-A07 | reverse complement strand
GTTACTAGTCCTTGGACCAAGTCATTTATTGATGTCTTGCCTGTTAACTCTGTTTTTAGACGAACAACCGGCGAAATACCGCGCGGGGCATCAGACGGAGAGCGATCCCTCCAAGAGCCATCATATAAATTCTTTCTTCCTTCTTTAAGTGCTTTATAACGCATTTGCTGAAGTTCTTCGGGGGTGCAATAACAGTGGTATGCGCATCCATTATCAAGCAGTATTTGGGCTATATCTTGATGTCTTTTTATATTTTTATGTTGAAAAACAGTTTCCCCCTGGCCCGATAAAC
The DNA here is from genome assembly GCA_003284265.1 of SAR116 cluster bacterium AG-313-A07. Classification (GTDB taxonomy): domain Bacteria; phylum Pseudomonadota; class Alphaproteobacteria; order Thalassobaculales; family Thalassobaculaceae; genus UBA7326. Next base: position 3,075 of record QBVV01000105.1, on the reverse strand, counting down.
CTAACCATTCCAGGCCATTTAATATAGCTTCGGTTGCGGCTTTAGTAGATCTTTCTCTGTCTGTATCTTCTATTCTCAAGAGATATTTTCCTCCAAATCGTTGCGCGAATAGAAAGTTGAAAAGCGCTGTGCGAGCCCCCCCAATATGTAAAAAACCAGTGGGTGACGGTGCAAAACGGGTTGTTATATCCATTACAAATAATTTCTTCTAATAGCGTTATTAAGAGATTGGAGTTTATAACAAAAGAGTGCGTCTATCAAAATAACAATGGGCTATTTAAGGTTATTTTCAACCAGCGACTCTAAGGGTTCAAGGCTTGATTATAAAGCACGTGGTTTCTGTGATTAGCTCCTTAACAACTCAAAAACAGAAATGATTTAATATTTTCGGATTATTCCCACAAGTTTACCCTGAACTTGGACCTGGTCGGGTCCAAATATTCTTGTTTTATAATCAGAATTGGCGGGTTCGAGTGCAATAGCGTGATGTTTTTTTCGAAGTCGTTTTAGCGTCACTTCTGTGTCATCTATTAATGCTACTATAATTTTTCCATTTTCTGCAGTCTCACATTTCTCTATAATCGCTGTATCTCCATCAAAGATTCCAGCATCAATCATGGATTCTCCCTCTACTTCGAGCGCATAATGCTCGCCCTTTCCAATCAACTGAGCTGGAACAGTTACTGTATTAGAGTGATCGGTTAGAGCTTCAATTGGTTGGCCTGCCGCTATTTTACCATACAATGGTAGTTCTATAGCCATCTCGGCTTTTTTAGTTAATCTGCTTGATGACTGGGGGAAGTTTCCTGGTATGACATTAGGAATAAACCCTTTTGTTGTTATTCTATTGTTTGCAAGGGAATTATTCTCGTTATCGGCCGTATCGGAGACCGATTTAATTACCTCTAGGGCTCTGGCTTTATTTACAAGCCGCCTAATGAATCCACGGTCCTCTAATGCAGACACCAAGCGATGTATCCCTGATTTGGACTTCAAATTTAATGCAGTTTTCATTTCCTCGAAAGACGGACAGACTTGCTCATCTTGAAGTTTTCTCTCTATAAATAATAGTAACTCGCGTTGCTTTCTTGTTAGCATTAAAATGCCTTTCATTGAGAACAAAACAAAAACACTTAGTTTGTTCTACTTTAGTTCTCTTTAATGGTCAATCGTTTAGGCATGTTCAAAATGAAAAAGGAGCGAGACGCTTTTTGACTTAATCTACATCACAAACTGATAGTACTCACAACTAGACTATTTAGTTATCAGACTTGGAGCCTGTAAAACTCTTTTGCTGTATCATGGAAGAGTTGCTGTTTTTCCTCAGCGCTAGCATTCTGGGCGATACGTTTAAAGCAATTCCAGTAAACGGCATAAGTTGAGGTTACTTTATCTACTGGAAAGTTGCTTTCAAACATACACCGATTAGTGCCAAATGCTTCAATGGTGGTCTCAAAATATGGTGACCATAATTCTGCTAATTCCAAAGATGATGGTGGCGTGGAGTTTGATTCAAATTGATATCCATTGAGAACCATTCCGAGGCCACCGAGTTTAGCAAAGACATTGGGGCATTTTGCAAGAGCTTGGATCGATTGCTTCCATTCGGTGAAAATTTGATCCCTTTTATTCTTATAAGGACCTATACCTATCGGTCCGCCAAAATGGTTGAGGACAATTGGTTGAGCTGGAAAGTCGCGGGCGAGCGAGATAACATCATCTATTTGAGGATGATATAGCCACGCTTCAAACGATAAGTCGAATTGCTTGAGTTTTGCAAATCCTTCCCTGAAATTTCTATCATTATATATCCCGGGCGGTGGGTTTGTATGACTATTGTTTATATGCGGACTTGGGTCGTAGCCGGCACCGTAACGAATACCCTTAAACCGACTGCCGCCAGCTAAAGTTTGGAGATTCAGTACTTCTTCGACGGAAGCCCCCATGGTTAAATCAGCAAAGCCTACAATCCCAGCGCATATTGCTGTATTACCATATTTGCCACTAGCGCTCATTGCTGCGACGCCATTGACGAATTCTGTTTCACCAATCGGTTTTAAGTGTTCTGGTCCGCTTTTTCGATACATTGACGCGCATTCAAGAAAAACAGTAGCGACGATATTGTGACCGCTATTCAAGTCTGAGAGTAAATCGTCAAGAAGGTATCGTTTACCTTTCATGTCCCAGAGATGATGGTGCGGATCTATTATGGGAAGGTTGGGCTCCAAAATTTCTTCGGAAATCTGCGCTAACCACGAGAAATTTGGAGAGGGAATACGTGTTTCTAAGATCAGTTCTCCTTCATTGGTCATTATCTTCATCCTTCCGAAAAATTAATCATTATCAGATAACATTCTAATCTTGTTAAAATATCTGTTTAGTAGTCAATTTTACTGACTAGGTTATGAATTGAAATTATCAGTGTGATAGGCGCAAATACAGATAGTTGTTTTAAAAACCGTCTTTAAATTCGATAAGCTTCACTTCATCACCGATGGTTCTCTTTGGATCGAATGGTGGACGAATTATAAGGCAATTTGATTGCGCTAACACTTTCATCATAGAACTATCTTGATGTTCAAAGGCTTTTACAACCTTTATTCCCTCTTTATTGATGAAAGAAATCGCTCTGATATAATCTTCGCGTTCATCGTTTTTCGGCACTGGTTCAGCAAGTAAAGCTGTTGCTTCTGATTTTTGATCAGAGTAAATACCCAGCATTTTATCGATTGCAGGCCTTACAAATACCGCGCCGCAAACCATCGTTGAAACAGGATTTCCAGGCAAACCTAACATTGGGGTATTGTTTATTTGGCCAAAAATAAGTGGTTTACCTGGACGCATCGCTATTCTCCAGAAATCCAAATCTAATCCATCTTCGCCGAAAGATTCTTTTCCCAATGCTATTTGTATTAGATCATGTTGTCCAACGGACGCACCTCCGGTTGTGATTATTAAATCTGCGCCTATAGTATTTTTAAAGAATGATTGAATTCCATCGATAGTGTCAGGAGCTATTCCCAAAATTATAGGGTCGCCGCCTGCCGCTTTGACTAAAGCAGACAATGTATAACT
>QBVV01000104.1 GCA_003284265.1 SAR116 cluster bacterium AG-313-A07 | reverse complement strand
GCCATCGCTATACCATTAACAAAAGAAGCTTCATCAGATAATAAAAAAAGCGCAGCGTTAGCAACTTCATCGGGCTTTCCCGGTCTTCCCATTGGACCTGAACCGCCGCGTTTTTTTACCAGCTCCTCCTTGTCCAACCCACTTGTGGACTGTTGATCGGGACGTGCTACAAAAACGCGCAGCATCGGTGTATCAATTGGACCGGGGCAGATCGCGTTCGCACGGACATTATCTTTTGCAACCCTTTTTGCAAGGGCTTTCACAAAACCAACGACACCAAATTTTGCCATTGAGTACACTGGACTGAAACCAGACCCCATTAGGCCAGAACTTGATGCTGTATAGAGCAAGGTTCCCCCTCCTCGAATACGAAATTCAGAAAGAGCTGCCTCTGTAGTCACTAAAATTGTCCTCAGATTCAAATCTAGTGTTAACTCAAAGTCTTTCATTTCGATACCTTCAATCGATGCTGGACCAGGATAACCGACGTGGTTCCAAACAAAGTCCAAACCTTCAAAATGGTTTGCTGTCTCTGTCACGATGCGTTTAGATTCTTCGTCTTTTGTGAGATCGGCAACTATTCCAATTGCATTCCCACCGGCGTCTTTTATTTCTTTAACAACGGCATCGACAGCCTCGGGATTAATATCAACAACACTAACAGATGCACCCTCCCTAGCGAACCTAATTGCGCCAGCTTTCCCCATTCCGGAACCAGCGGCTGTTACTAATCCAATCTTTCCTTGCATTCGCATTTTATTATCCCTTTTGCTTTTTAATACATAATACTTTAGCAAGTGTGAGGGTGTGTAAAAGGAATAAATTAATCTAATAGGGGATTTTATCCTCTTGAATTTTACCAATAGTAGAACTCAAAGAATTCTATTATGGCATTAGTGTAAAAATGATTTGACCAGAAAGAGGGTGTGGAAATGTCTATTGAGAAGCTTGGTGTGGTTGGAGCCGGTATGATGGGCTCAGAGATTGCTTTGGTATTCGCGATGGCAGGAAAATCTGTGTTTCTAGCCGATACTTCAGAAGAAGGATTGAATGCTGCCGTAAAAAAATTATCTGAGGTTCTCGATTCTGGAATAGCTAGAGGGTTTTGGGCAGAGGAAGATAAACCATTGGCATTATCGAGGATTAAGACGACAACGAACCTTGAAGATTTCTCAGATAGAGAGATGGTAATTGAAGCTGTCTTTGAGGATGTGGCTATTAAAAGTGAAGTTTTTGCTAAACTGGATAAAATTTTGTCCAGTGCTTGTATTATAGCATCCAATACTTCCAGTATTTCTATAACCGTTTTATCAGCCAGCCTTTCGGACGACCGTCAAGCTGATTTTCTTGGGCTTCACTTTTTCTCTCCAGTTCATCGTATGAAATTAGTAGAAGTAATAAGCGCTATGGATACAAGTCAAAGAGCACTTGAAGTAGCGACAGAGGCTTGTATTGACGCGGGTAAAGTTCCAATACAAGTCAAAGATGTAGTCGGGTTTGCGGTAAACCGCATGTTATTCGCACTTTGGAATGAGGCGCTTCGTCTGGTTGAGGAGGGCGCCTGCACCCCTGAAGATATTGATGTAGGATGTAAACTCGGGTTAGGGCATCCAGTTGGCCCATTTGAACTGATGGATTTAACCAGTAATACATTAAATTTGCAGGTTGGCGAAATTTTGCAAGAAGCTTATGGAGAGAGGTTTTTACCGCGGCCAATTTTGAAGCAAATAGTAGCTGCAGGTCGAGCTGGAAGAAAAACAGGCCGCGGTTGGTATCGATATGATGAGAAAGGGCGTCAAAAAAAGTAACAGGATTAAAATCATCCAAAACCGCTATATATCGTGTGAAAAACTAATTTACGATTGTGAGCGCAGTTTTATTCAATCTTTTGTCTAACTCGACCCAAGATTGTTTCAACTTTATTAACTCATCGCCTTTTAATTTGTCCCCGGCTGGCAATCTCACACTCATTGGGTTGGTTTGGCGGCCATGCTTTATGACTTCGTAATGTAAATGAGGTCCAGTGGACCGTCCTGTTGAACCAACGTAGCCTATCGTACTTCCTTGCTTGACTCGATGGCGCTTTCTCAGGCCTTTTTGAAAACGTGAAAGATGAGCATAAGCGGTCTTATAAACAGAATTGTGCCTTATCCGGATATACTTTCCATAGGCTCCATTGCGGCCAATATATTCAATTATACCATCACCCGCAGCCATAATTGGCACCCCCTTTGGGGCGGCAAAATCAACCCCTTTATGCATTTTGGAATAACCGAGAATTGGGTGGCGGCGTTTGCCATATCTAGAGCTTAGCCTAGCGCCATCGATAGGCGTTCTCATTAATGTTTTTTTTACACTTTTTCCATTGCGATCATAATAGTCTTTGAAACCACTTTTAGTTTCATAGGCTGCATACTCTAACTTTTTTCCGCTCAAATTCATTGAGGCCCATTTTATAGTGCTGTTATGGACAACTTTATTTTGCTCATTCCTGTAAATATTAAATAATAGACTAAAGCGATCTCCCTTCTGGATCTCTCTCTGAAAATCAACATCAAAACTAAAAATGCGAATTAATTCAATCAACATATTTGGCGGTAATTTTAGTTCTATTGCGGTTTGATAGAGACTGTTAGTTATAACCCCACTGAAAATTCTATCTTCAATTGTGAGTTTTATTTTTTTCTTTTCCGCTTGGAACGACCTATTTTCTTGGAGCTCTGCCACTATTTCAAAATCAAAACTTGGGGTAAAAGATACCTTAATTAGTTGTTTATCCGATATGGTTATGTAGATGATTTGCCCTACAGGAAGCTTTCTCAGGTCATAAACTTTGCGAAGACGGGAGATTGACTGTGCGGCTTGTTCTTTACTCACTCCGGCGGTCGTGAGAATTGCCATCAGTGTATCCCCTTGTTTAACTGACACTGTCATAGGACGTATTTTTTTTAAAAGGTGGTCTTTTGTGACTTCCTCAGGTGGAGTTGTATGGTCAGTTTTAAACTGTTTTTTTTCTAGGGGTTCAGATTTTGGTGTAACTCTTATTTTTACTCTTTGTTCCTCGTTTGATGAACTTGTTTGTTTTGTCGCATAGAATGGGGCGTCTTTGAGGTGAGAATAAATAAAAATTATGATTAGTAAAGTTATGACAACAATACCTATTTTACTCAGCAAGCTCATAGGCGCCCTTTTTAATTAGATTTAAATGTCATGCGTGTTATATCGTTGAGAATGCTATATCACCAAGTGGTATTTGGATTTTTTTCGTAGCAGAAACGCGGTGTCTAAATTGAAAAATTTGTCAATTTGATGCGCTGAAAGTGGTTAATATACAATTTCTGATTAACTTTTAAGACCCATTGAAATAACCATGTGCGGGGAAGTAAATTTTTTTTTGAAAATAAGTTGAATAAAGGGTTTGACATGACAACAAAGAGGGTC
>QBVV01000103.1 GCA_003284265.1 SAR116 cluster bacterium AG-313-A07 | reverse complement strand
AGATATGAAAAATTTTAATAAGATCCACTTAGCTCAATTTTTGGTTCATGGTCCGACCTATCATAGCCTCGGCATGTGGAGACATCCAAAAACGATCTCCAGTGGCTTTAAATGGGATAAGCCCGAGTTGTATCAACATATAGCAAGGGTCTGCGAACGGGGATTATTTGATACGGTATTTTTTGCAGATTTAAATTATATTGCAGATACATATAGAGGATCCATGGCTCCATCACTGATGCACGCTACTCAAGCTCCTGAACACGACCCTATCCCATTATTATCTTTTATGGCAGCGGCTACAAAAAAAATAGGCGTCGCGTCTACTTTTTCAGTCAGCCATAGCCATCCGTTCTATGCTGCTCGTCTATGGGCAACACTGGACCATCTGACAAATGGACGTGCTGGCTGGAATGTGGTGACTTCAATAAATAGCAATCAGGCGGCAAATTATGGAGAAGAACGTCAATCAACTGATAATAGATACGATAAGGCTCATGAATTCATGGAAGTTTGCCAAAAATTATGGAACTCATGGGATGTTGATGCGGTAAAGATGGACCATGAAGACGGTATTTTTGCAGACCCAGAGAAAGTTAATAGAATAGAACATACAGGTAGATTTTTCAAATCTAGGGGACCTTTGAATGTAACGAGGTCTCCTCAAAATGGCCCAGCGATATTTCAAGCTGGCACTTCGCCCAAAGGTCAGGATTTTGCGGTTAAATACGCAGACGCTATTTTTGCTATTCAACCAAGAGCCGAAGATGCGGCCAACTATTTTAATTCTATAAAGAGTCAAATGACCAATATTGGCAGGGATCCGGATGCCTGTAAGATATTATTCGGGATGCAACCAATTATAGGGTCTACAGAAACAGAGGCGCGTGAAAAACAGGAGGAACATAATGAGCTTGTTCCACTAGAGGGAGGAATGGCAATTTTGTCGGCTCACCTTGATTTTGATTTATCAAAAATACCTGCTGATGCATTAATGTCTGAACGGAATGAACCGGAACTATATAGAATGCGTACGCGTTTTCATAAAGTTGATGGAACTCCTATGACAGTTACCGAGACTGCAGCCCGACACGGGCAGAGTGTTAGCCTGCCTCAGTTTGTTGGGACTCCGCAGGGAATAGCCGATCAAATGGAGGCTTTTATAAATGTTGCTGGAGGCGACGGCTTTATGTTGACGGCCATACATTCCCCTGGGGCAATTGAAGAATTTGTTGATCTAGTGGTCCCCGAGTTGCAGAAAAGGGGTATTTATAGGAAAGAATATCAAGGAAACACCCAACGCGAAATTCTTAATCAGAAAGATTAACATTCAGCTTGATGATTAGCTCTCTTAAAGATCACTAAGGAGCCATATATTCTAGTTACCTAAAAATCTTCTGATTACGTTGTCAATCATTGTCGAGATATTATTGTTGCAGTTATTGTGGGGGAGACTCCCACAAAAAGTTATAGAACCAACAGAGAAAACGCCGCCACCGTTCGGTGTATCAAAATATACAATATCTGCCCTAATTAACTCCTCGACCGGCTTGTGAGGCCAGGTGTCATGGTGGGTAAGTATATCTTCGGGAACCAGTACAAAGCTAGTATCATGACCCTCTGAAGAAGCAATGATAGTTGCATTTAGTGGTGTCCCTAAATCAATATCGGCTCGGTCTAGTTCAAATCCTGCTGCACCACCACCGGATAGACCAAAATCTCCAATAATTTCATCTGTTATCCCGTCGAAAATCCAGGAAACTTCGGAGCTATATGATTCATTAGTCCGCCGGTAAGGCGCACCGAAATGATCTCCTTGAGAGGTGAACCCAACACCACTCAAAACCTGCGGGGCACGACCATTTCGGCGCCAAAGTCCACCATAGGTTCCATCGAAGGCATTATAATACTCCCCTGGTTCTGAAGCCCATGCGCGTATTCCTCCCTCTCCTCGTCTTATTTCGACAGCATCGTCCCAATGATCGCTTACCGCTACTTTCCAGTAGAAACCGTTTCCTCCAAGATATAAGAGATGTCCCCCTTTGTTTGTGTATTCCTGAAGAGCGTTAAGCGAATTATTTGTATGATATTCAGGATGGGAACAGGTCATCAGCACATCATAACAATCAATAACATCCGCTCCGTGCCTATGTATTTCGTCATCAGTTATAATATCAAAATCATATCCTTTTACTTCTAGCCAATACCAAAGGTGACTGTCGGCTGGAAAATGTCTGCAACCCGAACCTGGCACTCCTGGATAGGATATGACATTTGAACGCATTGTTATTATTGGTCTTCGTCGCGAAGAATAACCGATGCCACTTCCATCAGAATGGTAATTATAAGTAGATAGTCCATATTCGGTGTGGTCATCAGCGGTATATTTTTGAGCTCCCCAATCATTCATCCGCTGGCGCATTTCGCTGTTGGTATTCCCACGGGCAATATTTGCGTAAACGGTATACGTGAAAGTAGGTATCAGAACACAAATTCGTGCCTGAGGTTTTTCTAACGGTGCGGTGACAAAAAAAGGAACCATTTCTGTAATGTTTTCTGTGGTTTCTAGCTTGGCAGCATAAATGCCACTCTTGAAAGTTTCTGGTACATGAAAACTAAAATCAGTTTCCCACTCGCAATCATAGAGGTCGTCATCGTGAAAATGTATCGCACCATAGTGCTCTGGTTTTTTGGTCCAATCAAAGCAACTACCATCCCACATGAAACCTTTAACTGCTCTAGTCGGTAAATTGATAATTTTGCCGGTAAAATTATTTCCACTTATGTCTACTGCTTCTTGTGAAGAAATGTTTTTAGAAAAATCCCAAGCAGCCGTAATCCTCGTATCGGTGGCACCTTTTGCTATATCAAGAGTATCTATGTCATTGATGGCGCTATTGATGAAAAATGGCCTTTCTATTTTTCCATTAAAAAAGTTGGTTATCTTTTTATTACCTGTAGCCCCAATTATCAGTGGTTGCTGGGGAATTGGAATTGGTTTTGTCGAACACAATATTTCTTTTCGAAGCGGGCTATCTAGATCAAAACTATCGATGACAGGCGTTTGATAGATCTCTAATTTTGAGGACCCAAGATCAAAGGTGGCCCATATATGATACCAACGTCTTTCTGCTAACGGTTTGTCTATTGATAATCTAATTAGATTATTTTGCCCATCAGCAACTACTATCGACGCACCTTTGGGACCAATAAAAAGCGCCATCCCTGCATCTTGTGCCGAATTAAATTGGCTAATTATGCATTGATCATTGATGGTAATGTTAGTCGGCCAAATGGTGGCGCCTAGTGTAAATCCCTCAGAAGGGTTGAAGGAATTGTTTGAGGGAACTCTTACATATGACCCTAGATTAGTTGTCTGCCGACGCGACGGATATAGACCTGAAAAATCTGATTCTATATCCTCTTCTATTAATCCAGGCCCCTCAGGATTTGGGTCCCCGGAAA
>QBVV01000102.1 GCA_003284265.1 SAR116 cluster bacterium AG-313-A07 | reverse complement strand
CGCCGAACATAATGTTTGTTTCGCCTTGCAAAGGTAGAGTTCGAGGAGTCATGCGTGGGGCAAGACGCGTTTTACAAAGCGTTATTATAGACGTTGATGATATTGACGATAAGGGAGTGAATTTTGGCGCCAACGGTTCCGAAAAATTTCAGAGGGATGAAGTAAAAAAAATCCTTTTTGATTCTGGGCTCTGGACTTCCTTTCTCACCAGGCCTTATTCCAAGATGCCCTTAGAGGAGGATGTGCCCTCTGCTATCTTTGTTACTGCAATGGAGACTGAGCCTCTCGCTCCTGACGCATCTATTGTAGTAAGTCAGGAACAAGAGGCGTTTAATCTCGGGGTGAGTTCGATAGCAACCTTGACGGATGGCAAAGTCTATATTTGTAAGGCTTCGAATGGGACTATTGGTGATGTGACCGGGGTTGCAAATGCAGAAAATCATAAATTCGATGGACCGCACCCGTCAGGATTGGCTGGAACCCACATGCATTTTCTTAACCCGCCATCTGTGACCAATGTGGTTTGGTCGATTGGATATCAGGATGTAATAGCCATTGGCCATTTGATGCGTTCAGGATATATAAATCCTACACGTGTCATTTCCTTGGCTGGCCCATTAGCTCGCAACCCAAGGTTATTGAAAACTGTCTCGGGAGTTTCTTTAAACGATTTAGTCGAAGACGAATTCGATTCACAATCTCCTTGCAGGATAATTTCGGGTTCTATTCTGAGCGGGCGTGCGGCGGAGGGGCCTCTAGCATATTTGGGTAGATTTTCTAGACAAGTCACCCTAATAAAAGAAGATACTGAACAGATACCTTTTGGATGGATTAGACCGCAACCTAATAAATTCTCCGTAATGCCAGTTTTAGCTTCAGCTTTCCGGCGTTCAAAACTATTTAATTTTACCTCAAACCTAAATGGTGGAAGGCGAGCGATGGTCCCAACGGGTGTTTTCGAGACCTTAATGCCCCAAGACTTCCTTCCAACTCAGCTACTGAGATCGTTATTGGTTATGGACACCGACGCTGCTCAATCTCTGGGAGCGCTTGAGCTCGATGAAGAAGATCTTGCTCTTTGTACATTTTCGTGTCCGGCGAAGTATGAATATGGTCAGGCTTTGCGTGATAGCCTTCTAAAGATTGAAAAGGAGGGTTAGGAAGTGGGATTACGTAGTTTCTTCGATAGTATCGAACCGAATTTTGAAAAGGGCGGAAGATACGAGAAATACTATCCAATCTATGAAATGATAGAGACTATTTTGTATACTGGTAAATCTGTCACCAAAGCAGCGCCCCATGCCAGAAGTTTCGTAGATATGAAGCGCATCATGACTTATGTCGTGATATCAACCATCCCGTGCATATTGTGGGCCTTTTATAATACTGGCTTGCAAACAAACATTGGATTAGCGGAACTAGGGGATGCCAGCCACATTGGTTGGAGGATCTTTATAATAAAGATGTTAGGTGTCAGCCTTAATCCAGATAGCATACTGGCCAACATGTTCCATGGAATGCTTTATTTTATGCCGATATATATCGTAACGCTGGTGGCAGGGGGAATTTGCGAGGTAGTATTTGCGACAGTGCGTGGTCATGAAGTTAATGAAGGGTTTTTGGTTAGTTCTATGCTCTTTGCTCTTACGATGCCGGCTTCGGCGCCACTATGGCAGGTAGCATTAGGAATAGCGTTTGGTGTAGTTATCGGAAAGGAAGTTTTTGGAGGAACAGGGAAAAACTTTCTTAATCCGGCTCTTACAGGCCGTGCATTCCTGTATTTTGCTTATCCTGCAAATATGTCCGGAGATGCGATATGGACACCTGTGGATGGGTTCTCTGGTGCTACTGCACTAGGTTTATCCGCTGCCAAAGGGGTTGAAAGCCTAGCGATAGAAGGCATAACGTGGTGGGACGCTTTTTATGGAACGATCCAGGGTTCACTTGGTGAAACATCTACCTTAGCTTGCTTTGTTGGTTTGGCGTTCTTAATGCTTACGAAAATTGCTAATTATAGAATGGTAGTTGGATGTTTGGGGGGAATGATAGGTTTCTCGTTGCTGCTCAATTGGATTGGATCTGACACTAATCCTATGTTTGCTATGCCTTGGCACTGGCATTTGGTTTTAGGTAGCTATGCATTTGGGCTTTGTTTTATGGTAACCGAGCCAGTGTCTGCGAGCCACACCAATTTAGGTAGATACTTTTATGGTGCATTAGTTGGTTTTATGGTTGTCATGATAAGAGTTTTAAACCCTGCTTTTCCCGAAGGTATGATGTTAGCAATTCTATTTGCAAATATGTTTGCGCCATTGATAGATTATTTCGTTGTTCAAGCTAACATCAAACGGAGGATCGCGCGAAATGCCTGATAGAAAGACAAGTACTCTATGGGCTAGATTGATTGCTTTGCCTGTCGATAGCACGCCAAAAACAATACTTGTAGCCGTCACGCTCTGTCTCTTTTGTTCGATGATAGTTGCTTTCGCGGCTGTTAATTTGCGTCCTATCCAGATGTATAATAAGGCTCTAGATAAGAAGGTTAATATTTTGCAGGTTGCTGGTTTATATGACGAAGGGGTTGATGTAGGAGCAGTATTTGCCTCATTCGAGCCCCGTATAGTTGATATGAGAACAGGTAAGTTCACTGACTCTGTAGATATTTCAACTTTTGACGAACGCGCCGCAGCAAAAGACCCAAGTATGAGTACGGAATTAGTGGATGACCCCGCATCAATAGGACGGAAGCCAAATTTCACAACTGTCTACCTACTCAAGAATACAGATGGTTCTTTGGATAAAATAATATTGCCAATTTACGGATATGGACTTTGGTCTACGCTCTATGGCTTTATAGCGTTGGAAGAAAATGGTAACGATATTTTTGGCCTCCAATTTTACGACCACGCCGAAACACCAGGATTGGGTGCCGAAGTTGACAATCCTCGATGGAAAGCTCAGTGGCAAGGTAAGAAGCTTCGGGATGATAAAGGCAATCTTATGATACAGGTTGCAAAGGTCGCAAAAACGAGAGAACACCACATCGATGCACTTGCTGGGGCTACATTAACTTCGGATGGGGTCGATAATTTAGTCAAGTTTTGGATGGGCAAATCTGGGTTTGAGCTTTTCATATCTAATTTAAAGTCGGGAGCAGCCTGATGTCGCAAACAAAAAGAGAACTCCTCGTTGATCCTTTAGTTGATAATAACCCAATAACCTTGCAGGTGTTGGGTATTTGCTCAGCGTTGGCTGTGACATCGTCTCTCCAAGTCGCATTGGTGATGTCAATAGCGGTGGTTGCAGTAACTGGTTTTTCATCATTGTTTATCTCGATTATTCGTAACTCAATCCCCAGTTCTATTCGCATAATAGTACAAATGGTCATAATAGCTTCGCTTGTAATTCTGGTTGATCAAATATTAAAAGCATTTGCATTCGAGATTTCGAAGACGTTATCGGTATTCGTGGGCTTAATAATCACCAACTGCATTGTTATGGGAAGGGCGGAAGCGTTTGC
>QBVV01000101.1 GCA_003284265.1 SAR116 cluster bacterium AG-313-A07 | reverse complement strand
GCCTACGTGGTCTGAAATATTCAATAGGATTAGAAGAGTTAGCTTTCATTCGGACAACATGCATGCTAGGACGGGATCAAGCAATAAGCATAATTCGGGGATTCAAAAATGTCGGATCAAGATGAAGCATTTCTCGCAGAAGACGAGCAGAAACAATTAGCGCTCAAAGTTATTTTGGAGGCATGGGAGGATGCCTTATCTCAAGGTGTGGCAGCTGAAATAGTCGCTTCGTCCGCCTGTAATGCGTCCAATAGAAAAGCATATTCCAGAGGCATCCCCCGTCGTTCTGACATAGCCGTAACGGCTGCCATCTTACCTTCTGTTAAGCTATCAGTATCGTGAAGTAGTCTTCCTATCAAGGTTGATTTGCCATGATCTACATGTCCTGCAATTACAAGGTTTATAGATGGATTGGGGTTATTTTCTAGAGATTGAGCCATCTTCGAAGCCTTACATATAACCGTCGGTTCGAAGTCGTTCAAAAGCATTCTCGCTTTCATGGTCCATTGCCCGCCCCGAACGTTCGGCTATTTTGGTGGACTCTAATTCACTTATTATCTCGTCTACATTGCTTGCGGAGCTTGAAACTGGAAACGTGATATCATGATCGCCAAGTGACCGGTATCTCTTCCCTTTATTAGAAAAGTATAGGGGCACGACTGGGATATGCTCTCTTTGTATGTAACGCCAGATATCTAATTCTGTCCAAGCTAATATAGGATGGACTCTGATATGAGTGCCGGCTGGAAAATCGGTTTTATATTGATCCCAAAATTCGGGAGGTTGCTGTTTGAAGTTCCACTCCGCGTCGGTTCCTCTTGGGCTAAATACTCTCTCTTTTGCTCTAGTACCCTCTTCGTCTCGCCGTATTCCTGCTATTACAGATTGAAAGTTTTTCTTTTTAATCAGTCGCTTTAGCGCCTCTGTTTTTCGTGCGGCGGATCTAGATGCAGGAGGAAGAGTGGGATCGATCTCTTCTATTGGTGGGCACTCTTCTACAATTAATTTAATATCCCACTCTGCCGTGAATTTTTTCTGGAACTCGTACATCTCCGGAAATTTCTTCCCGGTATCGCAGAAGAGGAGTGGAAAAGGCATATGTCCAAAAAAAGCTTTTTTTGCTAACCAAACCATTACATTGGAGTCTTTGCCAAGAGACCATAACAATCCTAAGTGATCAAATTTAGCGTATGCTTCGCGCAAAATATAAATACTTTGTGCCTCTAATGTATCTAAGCGATCCATGGTGCCCAAAATGATAAGGTTTCTAATAACACTCTTTTCTAAGGTTCGAACTCTTATAAGTCAAAGCTCACTTAAAATTCTTTTAAACTTGCAGCATTATATACAACTTTGCAGAATCGATTAAAATAGGGAAATAATTCTAAGGAGGTTGATTATGGATCTTGGGATAGCAGGAAAGACAGCAATAGTTTGTGGCTCTAGCAGAGGGCTTGGCAGAGCTTGCGCACAATCGCTCGCCAAGGCAGGGTGCACAGTCATAATAAATGGAATTGATCCAGAAAGACTGGCAGCCACTGCTATTGATATTCGAAAAGAAACGGGTGCTGAAATAATAGAAGTTGCTGGCGATGTGACTACTCATTTGGGACAGAATGCGCTATTTGAAAAATGTAATGCTCCAGATATATTGATAACTAACGCCGGTGGTCCACCGTTTAGAGACTTTAGAGAGTTGGAACGCGACGCCATGCTTAACGGCGTTACATGGAATATGATTACCCCTATTGAACTAATTCAGCGGTATATAGATGGAATGTCAGAACGCGGCTTTGGCCGGATTTTAAATATTACATCTGTCTCCGTGAATATGCCTGTATCTGGACTTGATCTATCCAGCGGCGCGAGGGCTGGTCTGACGGCATTTTGCGCAGGAGTATGTAGAAGTGTCGCACATACTGGTGTCACTATTAATCATATACAACCAGGATTCTTTGATACTGACCGATATCGTGCAGGAATTGATGCTATGGCTGGTCAATTAAAAATTACTCACGAACAAGCTCACGAACAACGTATTCAAGAGGTGCCAGCCAAAAGGGCCGGTACTGCAGAAGAGTTTGGCGAGGCCGCAGCTTTCTTGTGCAGTTTACAAGCAGGGTATATTACGGGGCAAAGCTTGTTATTGGATGGGGGTCTATTTAATAGCTCTTTTTAAATTTGAGAAATAGAATGGGAATAGGCTGAAATGGTTGAAGATGGCTTCTTTGATACAGTTATACAAAATGGCACAATAGTAGACGGATCGGGTGATAGCAGGTTTCAGTCGGATATAGGGATAAAAAATAATAGAATACAGGCGATGGGTGATTTAAGCATGGCTAAATCTGGGCGCAAGATTAATGCGGCCAACAGGATTGTAGCTCCGGGTTTTATTGATGTGCACACGCATGATGATCGAGTGCTTCTTGCAAAACCCACAATGGATATGAAAATAAGTCAAGGAGTAACGTCTGTAATAGTGGGGAATTGCGGTATTAGCCTTGCACCGTTGGTGGCTGATAATCCTCCGCCCCCATTGGATCTTATTGCAGAGGCTGGGGCGTGTCGTTATTCGACATTCGACCAGTTTCTGCAGGAAGTTGAAGGTGCTCCTGCTGCGGTTAATGCAGCGTTTCTAGTTGGTCATTCTACTCTCCGTGTAGGAACGATGGACTCTCTAGATAGAGCAGCTAGTTTGATTGAAATAAAAAAAATGCGTTTACTACTCGAAGAAGGCCTGACCGCCGGTGCAATCGGGTTCTCAACTGGGCTTTTTTATAAGCCAGCTATAATGGCTCCGACAGAGGAGGTCATAGAAATTGCTTCGGCATTAAAAGCGCACAAGGCCCGATACGTTACTCATATGCGTAATGAGAGTGACCATGTCATTCAATCCCTTGATGAAACCTTTAGAATTGGATCAGAGGCACGTTCTCCGGTTATAGTCTCCCATCACAAGGTCCAAGGAAAAAACAATTTTGGCCGTTCAGTTGAAACACTTAACCATATAGACGACCATTTGCATGGTCATCACCATGGAATTGCGTTTGATGTTTACCCTTATGTCGCCTCGTCAACTGTTTTAAAGGAAGACTCGATACGGCTCTCAGAACGTGTTCTCATAACATGGTCTAAATCACGACCAGATTTAGCGGGTAGAGAACTGTCAGATATTGCGGATGAATTAGGCTGCGATATCTTCTCAGCAGCCGCTCAATTACAGCCTGCTGGCGCGGTTTATTTTGCAATGGCGGAGGAGGATGTGCAGCGTATATTATCACATCCAAATGCAATGATAGGTTCGGATGGATTGCCACACGATGAACATCCCCACCCTAGGCTTTGGGGAACGTTCCCTCGTGTTCTCGGGCATTATTGCCGAGATCTGAAGTTGTTCTCATTAGAAGAGGCTATTCGGCGTATGACTGGTTACTCCGCGGAAACATTTGGTTTAATTGACCGAGGAGTTCTCAAAGCAGGGGCGTATGCTGATATCACAATTTTTGATGAAGATACAGTTTTAGATCGAGCTACATTTGATAAGCCTATGACACCTGCGGCTGGGATCGATACTGTAATGGTCAACGGAAGTGTTGTTTGGGAGCACGGTTGTGCCACTGGGAATCGCCCAGGCCATGTCCTAAGACACGGTGGAAACCATCCTAATTAACAATCTAAAACGCATGTGCTTAATTAAAATA
>QBVV01000100.1 GCA_003284265.1 SAR116 cluster bacterium AG-313-A07 | reverse complement strand
TTTTGCATGGATAAATGCTAGCTCAAAAGCAGCCAAAGGCGAGTACATGCATTTAAATGCCAGAGGTCTTAGTGGCTACACTCAACTTGCTCAAATGTTTGGAGAGCACCCTCTTGGGTTAAACCCATGCGGGCAAATCTGGATAACCCCAAAAAATGATGAAGTACGTTATGATGAATTAAAAAAACGATTTTTGCTACTACAGCAGGAAGACTATCCTGTAACATGGGTAAAAAGTAAGGATTTGCAGATACTTGAGCCATCCATAAATTATATGGGCGAGTACGAAGGTTTATTGAGTTTTAGCGAGATGTGCCTAGATGCCCCGCGGTTTGTTCATTTTCTTTCTCAACAGTTAGAAGATGCCGGGTCGTCAGTAATAGAAAATAATGAGGTTTTATCACTCGCATCTGATGACTCCGGTAATGTCACGGGTTTATTAACTGCAAATGGTGAGATGAAAGCAACTCAGATCCTATTGGCTGGTGGACCCGACACACCAGAACTATTAGCGAGTTTGACTGGATTTGCTGGTTTCGCCAATCGGTTCCCTGTAAGAAAGTCACCCGGTATACTTATAACAACTCCCCCATTAGGAACAAAACGTTTAACGCGACGGGTTATTTACTGGGAGCAAAGTCCAGATCTCCACGCTCTCCCGCATTTTTCTGGAGGCTGGCGAATAGGATCGGATGATATGGATGGGGTAATAGCGGAAGAGGACACACCGACAAACCGAAAATTTGCAGCGAATTGTCTTTTGAAACGGGCGCGCGAATTCTTAATTGGCATTCCTGACGACTTAACTGTCGAAGACTGCAAGATTACTGTCGGAATAAGACCAGTCCCAGATGATGGACAAAGTATTGCAGATATATTTCCGGGGACTGAGAATTTTTTTCTTTTGGTAACCCACAGCGGTGTAACTCTTGCTCCTGCTCTTGGAGAGTTGATGGCAGAGTTTATGTGTACAGGAGAAAGACCGAATGAGTTAGAGACATTTTCTCTCAAACGTTTTCCCGGTTTTTCTTGATCTATGTCTTGCACGTCGCATCTTTTGCTTGCAGCCCATTTTGGTCGGGGTGGACGGATTCGAACCGCCGGCCCTCTGCTCCCAAAGCAGATGCGCTACCAGGCTGCGCTACACCCCGACACGGGGTACTTATACTGATAAACATAAGTAAATCAAGGCTTTTGGCGAAATTCCTTTTGAAAAAGCACGGGAAACAAAGGGAAACAAGGTATTGTCCAAAAACACAAGGAATCCGCTACTAACACAAGATATCCGATGTTCTCCTTTTTTCTGGTGTGTCAGCAGAAAAGGAAAGCAAAATGTCAATGCGAAAAATTAATACGAAACAATTAACGCAAGTTAAACCAATATTGAGGCACGGGAAAAAGCGATTTTACTTTCGTTATTACTGCCCGGATTTGCAAAAGGACAACGTAAGGAAATTCGCCAACCTTGAAGTAGAGGCGAAAGTCTTGCCCGAACAAATTAAGAAGAACCAGGAAATGCATTAGCATTTCACATTTTCTTCCATACAAACCCTAACGCATCAAGTCGTACACTCGTCCTCAGGATTCCAAATAGGAAGCCCATCACGGTTGCCCCACTCTTGCCAGGACCCTACATAATTGCGAATGCGAGGATAATCGAGCAGTCGAAGGGCCAAATAGGCATGTGCAGAACGGTATCCGGTATTGCAGTAAAGCGTGATTTCTTTGCCGGGTGTGACACCCAAACTATCGAAGGCTTCTATTAACTGATCCGCAAATCTCATGCACCCGCTTTCGTGATCGTACAGGTCCTCCCAATCGCGGTGTGTAGCGCCGGGTATAGCACCCCCATGGCGAGCTCGCTTGTCTGTTCCCAAGAATTCCGAGCGACTTCGGTTATCGACGATAATACAGTCTGGATTGTCTATAGCATTAAGGACGCTGCTATAAGTCGCAGCCCGTTCCGGTGCAACAGCATGCACGAACTTGACCGGCTTTGGCGGGTCGCATTCGGTATCCACCGCACAGCCTGCCGCTGACCAGCCTGCCATTCCACCGTCCAATACATGTACATCCGTGTGGCCGAGATATTCCGCGAACCAAAAACCCCGCGCTGCGCACATGTCAGTGAATTCACCAACAAAAACAATAGTGTCGCCCGCGCTCACCCCACGCCAACCCAATAAATTGGCCCACATACGCGTGAAGGATGCCAAAGGTGCCGGGTCAGTGTCATCAGTGTTGACAAAATATAAATCGAAGTGACGTGCACCCGAAATGTGACCCCTCGCGAACTTTTCGGCGGGACGAGTATCTATGATTGCAAGCCCCGGTGTCCCTAACTTTCCCCGCAGAGTTTCAGGTGACCACAATAAATCCGGATTGGCATATCCGCGTGCCGCAATATCCATTAATCACTCCGTTTTAGTTGATATTGATTGTTTCAATTTCCGCAGGACGACTTCGATTTCATCTTTAGTTGTAAAGTGTCCTAGACTGAAACGCACCGCGCTTAATGCCCTGTTACGATCAATGCCCATGGCCGTTAGCACCGGCGAAGGTTCTATTTGACCGGTATGGCACGCCGAACCAGTAGAGGCCGCAATCCCATCCAAATGTTGCAGAACAGTGGCGCCCTGATTTTCAAGAAAGGATACGTTCAAGGTATTGGGTAGGCAAGCGATTGGATCGCCATTCAGCAGCACTCGATCACCAAAATTCACTCGTAGACCCTCCCAGAAAAAGTCACGCAATGTCCGTACGGACTTGACCGAAGACAGCGCCGCTGCAATCTCGGCTGCTTTGCCAATTGCTGCGATTAAAAGAGCACTTTCCGTCCCTGCCCTGCGTCCAACTTCATGACCAGCCCCATGAATGAGACGCTCCAAGATAACTCCACGCCGGATGTAAAGAACACCGATACCTTTCGGAGCGCCAAACTTATGACCGGCCAAAGATACTAGATTAACGCCAGAATCAACAACATTTACAGATACCTTGCCCGGGGATTGTGCTGCATCCGTATGCATGAGCACATCATGTTCTGTTGCAATTTGAGCGATCTCTGCGATTGGCTGGAGCGTTCCGACTTCATTATTAGAATGCATTATACTGATCAATGTAGTTTGCTCTGTAATTGCCTTTCGGACATCATCTGGATCAACTCGTCCCATACCATCGACAGCTAGATAGATCACTTGTGCTCCTTGAGTTTCGAGATAGCGGCAGGTTTCGGTGATCGCTGGGTGTTCCACCTGCGAAGTGATAATATGGTTGCCACGACCCCGCTGGGCGTTGAAAGCGCCCCTCAAAGCATAATTATTAGCCTCTGAGCCACCGCTTGTGAAAACAATTTCATCGGGCGCAGCACCTAAAAGATCGGCGACCTGTTGACGGGCAATATCAATCGCCGCACGCGCCGCTACGGCTGCTTCATGTGGGCTCGAAGGGTTTGCGTATCCTGTTTCCAAAAGCGGACGCATAACGTTAGCCACTTCAGGATATATGGGTGTGCTGGCGTTGTAATCCAGATAGATCGGTATTTCCGAGTTGTTGTTCATATCAAACTACATTTTTCCAACTCATGGAATCAAATAAACATTTATGCTTAAAACAATATTCAACTTACTCAATCGCTCGTTATAAAGCGAAAGAAAACATCCTGTTATGATATACCTAATTTTTTTCATAAAACAGTTATACATAGCGCGCTAAACTG
>QBVV01000099.1 GCA_003284265.1 SAR116 cluster bacterium AG-313-A07 | reverse complement strand
TCTACCCAAGCATCTGCTTCGTCTGGAAGTTTTCCTTTCAAAAAGTCGGCTACATTTGTGCCAATTGCTTTTTGGAGTGGGGCAGCTTCCGCTGGTGTAGCCTCATAAATACCAGGTTTAGAGGGGTCTGTTGTTTTGTACGCTTTAATAGCAAACTCGTCATTACACCAATTCAGCTGATTTTGATATTTTATCGTCTCAGCCATAAGACTACGAATTTTATTCTGTGTAGTTTTGTTATATTTACTCATCCATTTGGCACTTGCCCCAACCCAATACTGATCGAAAGCAACAGTGGAAAGTCCTGCCACGGTATAATAAGGAGTTTGTTCAGTTATTGATCTCCACCCGCCGATAGACGTTATTACACCGTCAATTACGCCGGATTCGAGGGCGCTTGGTACATCACCAAAAGACATTACAACTGGAGATGCACCCCAAGCACTAACAGTTGGATTAACCCCTGCTGCAAATGTTCGAATTTTTTGATCTTTTAAATCTTTGAGTGTTAAAAGTCGCTTCTTCCCTGCCATACCAAGGGCAAAACTAATATTAGCAAAACCAAATGCTTCGATATTGTGCTTATCTTTCAATCTTTTGATAAGCATTTTACCCGTCGCAGAATTTGCCAAATTATGAACTGCGCCAGTTGTAGTTAAAACACCGGGCTGACCGATAATACTCAGCCAAATATCAGTTGCGGCAGTTTTCCCTGCTACCAACCATCCCATTTCAAGGTTTCCTTGGCTCAATGCGGTCATAGCATCAGGGTCTTTGTAGAGAGCTCCAGCATAGTAAATACGAACTTTACTGCCACTAGGGAATTCTGACTCCACCTTTTTCTTAAACCACTCCATAGCAACCGAGGTGGGCATAGGTGGTGGGGGAATATCGGCGGAGATTCTGATCATTACTTTTTGTAGACTTTCTGCCTTAGCTACATTTTGCTCCGTGCCCCATGTCAGCCCAAATATGCTGACAAAAGTGACCGTTGCAATCTTGGTCAATAAAGACTTCATTGGCTGTTTTCCTTCCCTGTTGACTTCATTTTGTCTGTACAATTCAGTTTCTACAGTTAATCAAGAGAGAGCCTAGTATCACAAGGGTGCGTGGCCCTTCATTTTATATGTGTTATGATTTCGCATTGAATTGTGGGGAAAAAGAATTTTCAGTTGGAGGTTTCGTGAGCGTAACTATTTCGGATCTTACTAAGAAAATAATTTTTAAAGGCTCAGCGTCCTTGAGTGCGACAGATTCTGTAATGAAAATCACATCGGGGATAATGAAACCCAGTGAAATAATTTCTGAATGTATAGCTAATATTGAAGAATACGAGATGAAAGTAGGCGCATGGTCTTTTATTGATAAAGATCGAGCTATTCATGAAGCCTCCGAATTGGATAGAATAAAACCTGAAGGTCCTCTCTTTGGAATACCTTTCGGGGTCAAAGATAATATCGATACCCATGATATGCCTACAGCGCATGGAACCAGTATTTACGAGGGTAACCAGCCTTCGCGCGATGCCGCTTGCGTTGCAGGTTTGCGTTTTTCCAATGCGGTCCCATTAGGAAAAACGGTTTGTACAGAGTTTGCCCACAGAGCCCCCGGTAAAACGGCTAATCCATGGAATCCTGATTATACTCCTGGGGGATCTTCAAGTGGCTCAGCGGCAGCGGTTGCAAGTGGCATGGTTCCAATAGCGATAGGCACTCAAACAACTGGGTCCGTTATACGACCGGCCGCATATTGTGGGGTTATTGGCTATAAACCGACTTATGGAGATTTCAACGTCTCTGGAGTGCTTGCTAATACACCAAGTTTTGATACGCTTGGGTTTTTCTCAAAAGAAATAGAAGATATGGTTCTCATTAGAAGGGCCCTTTTAGATCATTCTATTCCTTCATTGGCCAACGATACTCTAAAAAACATTAAAGTAGGCATAGCGGTTGAACCATATTGGGACAATGCATGTGATCTAAATATGAGTATGATTGAGCAAGTAGAAAGCTTGTTAATCAGAGCAGGCGCCCAAGTTTTAAAATTTGATGGAACAGAGGCATTTAAAAACCTTGAACAGATAGGGACAAATATCTCAGGTTACGAATTTGCCCGTACGCTTTCTCATGAACGTAGATGTTTTTATGATCGATTAAGTCCCATTTTACGAGATGGACGGATGGCCGACGGATTTAAGATAAATTATTCCGAATATGCCTTGTCTATGCAGGAAATGGAAAGGTTACGGATCAAACTTGATGAAGCTATGGCGCTTGTGGATTTTGTTATTTGCCCCTCGGCTCCAAGCGTGGCATCCCTAGGATTGCACGAAACTGGAAGCGCTTCGTTCAATATGGCTTGGACCTGGCTGCATACACCAGTTGTCACACTACCAATAGCATTTGATACAAAAACTGAACTGCCATTAGGGTTACAAATGGTAGGAAAACGGCATCAAGATGATAAATTATTGACCCATGCGAGCGCTGTTCTAAAATATCTTTTCGAGTAATGTCTAATATCCGACTTATTCTCATCGACGATAATAAAAATTAGAAAGAAAGGATGAATTGATGGGTGAAATTAATACGGCTTTCGTTACACTTATAGCTACCGTTTGGCATCGTTTTACCCCGTCTAATGAAGAGGCATCGACTTTGGCAGATATGCTGATCCCAATGGATCTTGCCGGCGAAGAAGTCTCAGAAAGCTTTGAGTTTGATGATGAGCCATCTGATTTTAACTCAGCATTGGAGGAGTTAGCGGACGTTGGAGGGCAAGAGTGATGGAAGAACTTTCTAAACTCGATCTATGTTCTGTCTCTAGTTTAATAAACACTCGCGAAGTATCGGCGGTTGAAGTGACCCAAATCGCTGTGAAAAGAGCGCAGGAACTGCAACCATCTATAAATGCTTTTATACAACTTGAAGCAGATGAAGCGCTGGAATCTGCGGAGGAAATAGACAAGAAAATTAAAAATGGTGATCGTGTCGGTCCGCTGGCTGGTGTACCTCTCGCCCATAAGGATATGTTTTATAGGGAAGGTAAAGTTACAACTTGTGGATCTAAAATAAGATCTAAATTTAAGGCGAACCGGACTTCTACTGCATTAGATCGATTATCCAGAGCAGGTGCCATTTATTTAGGCGGTCTGAATATGTCAGAATTTGCTGTGGGGCCAATAGGTAATAATGTTCATTATGGGGATTGTCACAATCCCTGGAACTTGGACCACGCCCCAGGCGGGTCCTCAAGTGGTTCCGGAGCTGGTGTGGCTGCCCGCATTTTTTATGGTGCATTAGGATCAGATACTGGGGGATCAATAAGGATCCCGTCTGCAATGTCTGGAGTAGTAGGATTAAAACCTACTCAGACACGTGTTAGTCGCTACGGCCTAATGCCACTCTCGTTTTCTTTCGATTGTAGCGGCCCTCTAACACGATCCGTGCGTGATGCTGCTAGAATATTGGATGTGATCGCCGGCTATGACAAAAAGGATTCAACGTCGAGTCAGCGTGCAACCGATAATTATGAGGAAGCATGCGGACAACCAGTTTTAGGGTTACGAGTAGGAGTGCCCAAAACGTATTTCTATGACGACTTGGATCCCGATGTAGAAGCGGCTATGGAAGCCGTAAAAAAACAATATGCAGAACTAGGGGTGACACTGATCCCTGTCGATGTTCCGGATCACGACCATATTAATCTTATTTGGGCGGCGGCACTGGCATCTGAGGCTTCAACCATACATAGAAAGTGGTTAAGAAAATATCCAAACGACTATGGTCCCATGGTGAAAAGAAGAATTGAATTTGGTCTTTACCAACCTGCT
>QBVV01000098.1 GCA_003284265.1 SAR116 cluster bacterium AG-313-A07 | reverse complement strand
CTCTGCTTGATAATGAATTCATCTCGCCTATGTCATCATTAACTTTTTCTAATTGTTCTTGAGCAGCATTCCAAGCCCCCACCAACATTGGGTTTCCCGGGGTTGTACCCAACTGTAATTTTGACCGCATAACGGCCACTCTGTCGTGATATGTTTTAGAGTTCGCGTTAGACTTTGAGCGCACTGCCTGTAAATCGTTATTTTCAATATCAATCGACGCCTGCAATCGCTTCAAATCATCTCTCAAGGTACTGATTTTATTGCCAACAAGCGTACCAGTAGGTTTACCGCCTTTAGGTGCTCTAACCTTGAAATTGGTAGCGCCAAGTTTTGGTGGCTTTAGACCGCCAGTCAAGTTAGCTAGCGACTGGTTTGCTTTCTCGTCTTTCGATGATCTTATTGTTATCTTTTTGTTTATCTGCTCAACACTCTTTGATGAAGGACTGGAGAGCGAAGGCCAAAGCGAGTCAGCCGAAAAAGAACACCCACCAGTTAGCAAGGTACAACTCAACAAAGTGATAGCAATTCGTTTCTCAAACATTGTGCGCCATCACCCTCTTATTCTGTGGACGTTGTCGGCCATTTAATTCACCACCGAATGGTAAAGCAGTATAAACCAGAGTCTATTTAACAAATTTTCAGACATAAGTCTCAAAAAAGTTTCTCTTAGAGAGAATAAACAAAAAGTTCTTATAACAAACGATCGCAATTTAATAAACAAAACTTAAAAAATTTCTCCCATATTACAGAAACACTGCGTTCGCTACAAGTTGTTTTGGAAAAAACAATATTTTGCAATGTCTGCTTGCATTCACTTGTTATTTGACAACATTAGGTCACTTGCTTATGAACGGTAAAGTTAATTGGTGCCCGTAGCTCAATTGGATAGAGCACCTGACTACGAATCAGGAGGTTGGGAGTTCGAGTCTCTCCGGGCGCGCCATTTAATTCACTAACATACAAATATTAAGGTATTCATTCCGATTAATTCGATAACGGTAGTCATTTCGGGTGCTGGTTAATAGATCAGAACTGGACTAATTATCTCGTGTCAATTACGCAAATTTATACATTTTATAGTTCGGGTCGTTGTTTAAATATGGTTTTTTTTCGATGTATCTTTAGCGTAATTTTTATATTTCTTTTAGCAAGTTGCTCAATGCCCGAACAAATACCCGGCAAACCCTGGCATCACACCACAGAAGGATTTCGTAATCCACCCGGAAGCCCCAAGAGAAATGATTGGTTAAAACGCATATCGTGGTACATTGGAAAACCTTTCCAAGCAGTATTTGGTGAAAAAATCAAAATTCCTAATGATCACGTGCTCACAAGAAATAAAGTTCTTGAAGGTATCGAGAATTCATTGGGGAAAAATACTGTCACTTGGATTGGCCATATGACAGCTATGCTTCGAATTGATGGTAAGGTTATCCTTACTGACCCTTGGTTTACCAGCTATGCAACACCGCTTCCTCCATTTGGACCGAAACGTTATGTAGCCCCAAGTTTAAAAATATCCGATTTACCTAAGGTAGATTTTATTGTGATTTCTCACAACCACTTTGACCAT
This sequence comes from SAR116 cluster bacterium AG-313-A07, assembly GCA_003284265.1. Taxonomy (GTDB): domain Bacteria; phylum Pseudomonadota; class Alphaproteobacteria; order Thalassobaculales; family Thalassobaculaceae; genus UBA7326. The sequence goes on along the minus strand of QBVV01000098.1, from coordinate 2,287 downwards.
TTGGATCTTGCGACAATCAGCAACATTCCAGAAAAAAAAGAAATTACTGCTATCGTTCCATTAGGTATCGGAGAGTACTTTCGAGATGCTGGTTACGAACAAGTTGTCGAATTAGATTGGGAAGAAACAATAACGGTTGGGAACATAAAGTATACCGCTTTACCTGTAATTCATTGGTCGAAAAGGTCGGCATTATATAAAAATGATACGTTATGGGCCGGGTGGGCTATAAAAGGCGAAAGTGGCATTAGGGTTTATTTCGGAGGAGATGCTGAATACGGACCGGTCTATGCTGATATTGGTAAGAAATATGGAGGCTTTGACCTATCCTTATTATCGATTGGGGCATTTTTACCCCGCATAGTCATGCGCGGCGCTCACTGTATACCAGAAGAATGCATCAGAATTGGTGCTGATATGAAAGCAAGGAACCATCTTGCAATGGGGTGGGGTACGGTTAGGCTGGGTGACGAGAGTAACGAGGAGGCTGTACGACGTTTTTATAGTGGTGCAAAAAAACTTGGGATTCGCAATGAAAACGTTTGGATTATGAAAATCGGCGAGACACGGATGATCCCAAGTAACCAGTAAATGATTATTGGAAATATATATAACTTAATCGTTTGTGTTAATCTTAAATTGAGTCCATATTGACAATTAAACTCACTTCCATATCAGATAAAACTAACCATGACTCACTGGCTCTTGTTTGGACTCTCAGACACACTCTAGATATTAACGAGTTATTTTGGATAAGTGCTAATAACCAGATCTATATAACCTACTAGGGTTCCATGGCGACCGCATGCAGGGTAACCAGATTAGTCTGATTAATTGTGTGAGTAATTTAGGTTTGGTTGACACAAAACCAGGGTAAAAATCGTGCCACTTGAACAAACTGGTAGATTAGGTACGCTATTGATATTGCATATACCAAGGTGAATTTGGTGCTGTACTGTGGAATCACTCTCTCCAGGCGTGCCAGAAAACCGAAGGCATACGCTTCTTTCATCCCCCAAAAAAAGAAACCGGCCATTTAATGACCGGTTTCCGCAATAGTGTCAGGTCTCGTGATTTTTACAGTCAGTTTAATAGATATTCTGCGCCGCTACCATTGCGTAAAGCATCGGAATAGACAGCAGAGTATTAGTTCTAGAGAAAAGCATCGCTGTTCGCGCCGAAGCAGCCTTGGTATCTGCATCCGCATCTACAATACCTAGTGCTTTTTTCTGGTTTGGCCAAATGACAAACCAGACATTGAATGCCATGATAGCACCTAACCACATACCAATGCCTATAGCTGTGTGTTTAGCTACTCCATCCGACATTCCGAGCTGTATTGCTTCCAAAAGATAACCTTGCAAATGAGCCAATAGAAGCCCCGTCACGATTGTAGCTAGAGCAGCCCAACGAAACCAAAATAGAACTGCTGGAGCAATAACCTTACCAATTGCCGGCTTTTGCTCATCAGGAATATTTGGCATATTTGGTATCTGTACAAAATTTAAATACCACAATAGCCCAATCCACATTATGCCACTTAAAACGTGTAGCCATCTAACAAAGAAAGCTTGATAAGATTGATCGATTGCGAAATCCGCATCGGTAACTTGTGTTACCAGCAAGATCATTATAACTGTCAGAATAACACCCGCGATAACCGTGTTGCGCAGGCTTGTAAGAATTGCCGCCATAATTATTTCCCCTTTTTTACCTAACACTATTTTATACTATCGCATACAATCAATCAAACAATGCTGACGCAATGATACCACATAATCTAAAATAGCTTTTGTTTTTATTAAATGAGTCTCGCAGAAATGAAAAGTAGAATGTTTGGTTTCAAAATCTGGTTTCAAGATAAGAAATTAAATAAAAAGGCGTAATGTTTGGTTATTTTATAGGATATCGATATAGAATTTGTATAGATTTATATTAAGCTACTAAAAGGTGGGATAAGGCCCTAACAAATAGTATGTTATTTTTAAACGAACGTCAGGTAATTGTGTTATGGCAGAGATGTTTTCGCCAACTCCAGAACCAGAACACGACCCATTACAACCAAAAATAATCTGCGATGCTACAAAATTAACACGAACCGTCGCCGGAATTTTAATGTTGTGCTGGGCTTGGTGGTGGTGGAATGGGTATCAAGATGGCGCCTACTGGGTAATACCAGCAGTGTTTATCTTGGCTACAGGTGAGACTGCACCACAATATTATAGGATATTTTCACCCTTATGGTGGCCCTTTAAGTTCACATTAGAACCGCTTATCTTTTTAATAT
>QBVV01000097.1 GCA_003284265.1 SAR116 cluster bacterium AG-313-A07 | reverse complement strand
AAAAAGATATATTATCTTTAAGGTTAAAATAAAATTTAGTACGGTGTCTCTGTTTTTTTAATGATGATCGCTATAAAAAAATTATTAGACACGTAGATTATCTAAAGTTCTGCCTTAACAGTTAAAAGATATAAATTAAATGAATAGAAAACCGTCGATTGTGAATGCAGAGCCAAATCCCATTGATTTAATACGAACTTGGAGAGATAGTGGATGTAGCATCGGTTTTACTAATGGGTGTTTTGATCTTATTCATCCAGGACATATTTCGCTCTTGCATCGTGCCAAAAATGAATGTGATAAATTAGTCGTGGGCTTAAATAGCGATAACTCAGTTGTAAAATTGAAAGGAAAAGATCGTCCTATTCAAAAAGAAAATGCCAGAGCAACGGTCCTCTTAGCACTTAAAGATGTAGATGCGATTATTATTTTTAATGAGGAAACACCAATAAAGCTTATAGAATTAATAAAACCTGATGTTCTTATAAAGGGTGGTGATTATAAAATAGGCGAAATAGTTGGAGCTGATTTTATCCAACAGAATGGGGGCAGGGTTGTTCTTAGCGATTATAAAAATGGCCATAGCACAAGCGAAATAATTAAAAAAATCGAGCGTTAAAAAACACGTAAACTGAAATCATCTTCCCGGTGCGTCTTTAATTTTTTCAAATTAAAACGATGGTTTCTTGCATTTCCCTAATATCACTTGTAATTTCCCTAAACTTTATAGCTTATAGTTACTGGTGGTTCCGGTTCATTAGAAGGTTATGTTTGTTTTAAATCTAAAGAAGTCCGGATAAAGCTGTTTTCTATGAATATAGGATTGGTCACTAACGATGTTTTTTTTCGGCAAGAAGAAAAAGGTTAAACAGACAAATAAAGTCACAACGAAAAAAAAAGTGTCTGCAATGGACGACAAGCAGAAAATATTGTTAATGATTCGAAAGATGCGTAGTCGTATTAATCCGGATATATTAAACAAAGCGGAGAGTGTTGCCTTGGGCCAAATCGGTGAGGGTAATTTTGTTCCGCCGGAAAATGAGGCTTCACGTCTATTCAAATTAGCCATGCAAAACAATGGGGCTCGTCGCTCAGAAATCCTAACTTTGGTGGAAAGAAGAGTTAATAAGGATTTACATTGAATAGTTAAAGCACTGCCCCCATGTCACTAGCTAACGATTAATTCTAATCACTGATTTTAATTTTCATTATATTTTTTAATTCTTTTTGGTTGCAGTGTTCGTAACAGAGTTAGGTTAAACAACCAAAAGGCAAAGATGACACTCGTAGTTTTATGCTGATTTTTGGAGTATCGCGTGGCTAAATTATCGAAAAAACGGCGGTTTATTCATCCAAAACGTACTGTTTTTGGGAGAATACGGGCTTATTTTTTTGCAGGGATACTTGTAACAGCTCCGATTGGAATTTCCTTGTGGATTACGTGGGGCATTATAAAGTTTTTTGATGCTCAGGTTGTTAAATTAATTCCCCCTCAATACAATCCGGAAACATACCTTCCTATCACCTTACCGGGCCTAGGGCTGGTTCTAACTATTATTGTTTTGACTATAGTGGGATGGTTAGCGGCGGGACTAATGGGGCGCTGGTTAGTTCGCATAAGTGGCCAGGTAATGGCTAGCATGCCTGTGGTCAGAAATATCTACAGTGCAGTAAAACAAATAATGGAAACTATACTTGCTCAAAAATCTAATGCATTTCGACATGTTGTTTTATTTGAATATCCAAGAAAGGGTATCTGGAGCATGGGATTTGTGACAGGAGCAACATCAGGTGAGGTTCAAAACATAATTGACGCAGACATGATAAACGTTTTCGTTCCAACCACACCTAATCCAACATCGGGTTTTCTTCTTTTTGTTCCTAAAAAGGATGTTCATTATTTGAATATGTCGTCTGAGGAAGGTTTTAAAATGCTCGTTTCAACAGGAATAGTAACGCCTCCTGATAAACGCAGTGATACCCAACAAAAACAACCTATCATTTTCACTGAAAATGTAGTCAGCGACCCTGCAATAAAACAAGATACTAAAGATTGAAAGACACTAGAGTTAATATATGAGGACGTCGTCTATTAAGAATAATGGTCGTTTTGCGTTGATTTCCTCAACCGCTTTTTAGATATTGAACAGCATTATCCCGTTCGAATAAATATAAAAGTATTTTTAGAGCTTCGCCTCTTTTAGAGACTAAATCTGGATCTTTATTCAGTATTAATTTAGCTTCATTTCGTGCCAACTCTAACAAATCAGAATGAAAAGTTAAATCTGCTATTTTAAAATGAGGCAAACCACTCTGTTTAATGCCAAGAACTTCGCCCGCCCCACGAAGTTTTAAGTCTTCCTCGGCTATAATAAAACCGTCTTCACTTTCTCTTAAAACATTTATTCTAGCGCGGGCATTTTCTGATAAAGGAGTTGAATATAAAAGTAGACAGGTGGATTGCTCTAATCCGCGGCCAACCCTGCCTCTTAACTGATGCAATTGTGCGAGCCCAAATCTCTCTGCATGTTCGATAACCATTATAGTGGCATCAGGAACGTCAACCCCAACCTCTATAACACTAGTCGCTACTAAAATATCAACTTTCCCTGCACGAAAAGAATCCATAATTCGATCTTTTTCAATATCTTTCATTCGACCATGAATTAAGGCAACACGATCTGGAAAAATAGAATTTAAATATTGAAATCGTTCTTCTGCAGCGGCAAGGTCTAGTTTATCTGATATTTCAATCAGGGGGCAAACCCAATATGCTTTTTTCCCACTATTTATGGCTCTGTTAATTCCCTCTACTACTTCTTGCAATCGTTTGTTTGACACTGCACGCGTTATCACGGCTTTCCGTCCGGGTAGTCTGTCCCGGAGAATAGAAACGTCAAGGTCCCCATACGCGGTCATACTCAATGTTCGGGGTATGGGGGTAGCAGTCATAATTAACATATCTACGCTATCACCCTTATTACTCAATGCTAGCCGTTGATGAACACCAAATTTATGTTGTTCATCAACAACGGCAAATCCCAAATTTTTAAATGTTACATCGTCTTGAAATAACGCGTGAGTGCCAATTAATAATTGAGTGCTGCCAGATTTTGTATTGCTTATGATTTGATTACGTTCTTTTGAGCCCACTTTACCCGTTAAAATACCAATCTTAATATTAGTGACTTTTGCCAAGGGTTGAAGTGTTTGAAAGTGCTGTTTAGCTAATATTTCTGTGGGTGCCATGAGTGCTGTTTGAAAACCTGCCTCAATAGCAGTTAGAATTGAATAGAATGCAACTATCGTTTTGCCACTTCCTACGTCACCTTGCAGAAGGCGTAACATTCGATTTTCTGTTTGGAAATCATTATTTATTTCTTCAAGAACTTCCAACTGGTTGGACGTCAATACGAATGATAAATTGTCATTAATTATCGTTCTCAATGCTCCTGAACCAATGATCGAGCGTCCTTTGCGTTTTTTTTGATGGCTCCTTATCATTGCTAACGCTAATTGATTTGCCAATAATTCGTCATATGCCAAGCGCGCACGATTATTCGAGGTAGGGATTAACTCTTCATGATTTTCAGGTGCATGTACTGCCCGCAAACTGTCGAGCCAACTAATCCATTGCTTTTGTTTAACTAGGTTGGGGTCTAACCACTCTGGTAAGCTTGGAGTAAGTTTTAATGCATCGTGAATACATCTCCGCAAAACTTTACCTGTTAACCCTTGAGTGAGTGGATAAACTGGTTCTAAGGTCAAAATCAATGCTTTGTCTTCTTCTTTCACAACATGATCTGGGTGCATTACTTGAACGCGACCATTAAAAATATCAACTTTACCGCTAATGATGCGTTTTTCATTAATTGGAAGAATTTCCTGTAAGTAGTCTTTTCTGGCATTGAAATAAACGA
>QBVV01000096.1 GCA_003284265.1 SAR116 cluster bacterium AG-313-A07 | reverse complement strand
ATCATCTCGAAATGCTGTTGCATCAGATCGATTAAACTCAGTTAAATCCTTATCTCCACAACAATAGGTTAGATAAGAACAAGCTCTATTAGCGGCTGAATGGAATGTTTTGGCTTTATTAAGACCTTTGAGGTCTAAATATAATTGAACAGCGCCAGAAAAGGGATAAGTAGGGGAGGCAGTATTATTCCTACTATTAGTCCTAACTAGGTTCGATCCTGGTAAACTAGTCTTATTCAATCGAAGATATTGCCAATAAACCTCTATAGCATAACCAGCATTTATATCGGTATTATTTGTGACTTGATTAATTTGAGTTTCAGAAAACAAAATCATAAAAAGCTACTATAAATATGAAGGTTAATCCCTAAAATTGTACTGTAGGAATGCAGTTTTTCTATCTACATCAAGCACAATTAAATGTCTGCACTTTAACTCAAGAAGTACAACAAAAAGAAATCCCTTCTTTTATTGCCGTCACTTGTGTGATCGTGATAACCATACCGTTTTAGCTGACGTGATTTCAAAAGCGCTAAGGGTGTTGTCCATGTTGGAAGAGAAACGAACTTATGTCCACGCTCTCACACATGAAATCATAAACTTCCTGAATATTAATAGAGATAAATCAATAGGAACACGCTTGGCGCTTGAGCGTTTGGTAGCAATGGACTTATCTATGAATCAAATTATGGATACTCCTGCAGTTGGAACTCGGCACGAAAATGTCTTGTCCAAAGCGATAAAAGAAATAAACAAGCCAGAATTACTTGGTATTGCCCATGCTCTTATAAGAGCCAAGAAATATCTCGCATGGCGTGAAGATAACAATAACTATTACCAGCATGGCGATGATGTAGGCAAACAATACAAAACGTGCAATTTGCATACCTTGCTCATTGGACCTGATGCTTGTGGTTACTACCAGCCTGATTTCCTTCTTGGTATTTTCATATTAGGACCATGGACATTTTATCGCGACCATCGCCACGCAGCACCCGAGTTATATTTAAATCTTTCTGAAAAAAGCAACTGGAGACTTGGAACCCAAGATTGGCAAGAATATCCAGCAGGGTCGTTTGTTTGGAATGAGGCAGAATCAGTTCACGCAACTCAAGTTTATGATGAACCTTTTATTTCTGTGTTTATCTGGCTGGAAAATGTTATGGCTCCGTGTGTAACGTTTCCAGTTGATGACTGGACTATAATTGAGGCTAACCTCCACCGAAAAGATAACTCTTAACAGTGAGAGAAGATACCAACCATGAGAGATCGATTAAGGGCAGTTGAATGCCCTAAAGAGATCATTGATCAGATTGGTGGATGGTCATCTAGTGATGTTGGAGAGGGTTATGGTGAAGGATTCAATTAAGTAACGTCAGAAACTGGATAAATAAACCATGTTTATCAATTAGTTAACTAATATCATCATAAATGTGAATGACTATCATCATATAGATGATAACTAACGCTTTGACAGGGAGGAAAAAGGGATAGAATTGAAGACAGCCATTCTACCTTTTTACGCTCTTATGAATCAGTTGGATCAATTTTGCAATAACTTTTCTAATCGGGAATAATTAGTTTCCACTTCGTCAGACTGCAATGGGGAGCTGCAAATGGAAACACAATCACTGGCAGAGATAGCCACAATTGTTGGGGCAGTATCGATATTATTAACTTTAGTATTTGTTATCATTGAACTGAAGAACAATGTGGCTCAAGCTAAAGTAGCTAATATCGCAACTCGCGATCAACAAATCGGTCAATATATGAGGTACTGGTTACAAGATGAAAACTTTGCTCTTGTTCAAAAGGGACAGGATGATTACCACTCCTTAAATGAAAGAGAAAAACAAAAGTTTGAATACTATATCGATGAACGAATACGAATGTTTTCCTTCAGCCTAAGCACAGGCAGATTATCTTCAACACCTGAATTTCACTACAATAGGATTAAAGCGTTCTTTAAATATAAAGGCTGTATTGAATGCTCCGAGCATCTACTCTCTGAAAACCTTATACCGTATGCATGGCAAACACATATTCAAGCAGCGTTGAAGTCAAAATAAACTCCAAGTCACATCAAATACACAATGCTTGTGAATCAATGACTTGTTGCATTTTAAATGGCATAAATGGTGCCCAGGAGAAGATGAAGTTCCTTATCCCTGCACCAACAGCAAGTCACTTACAAGCAATTACAATAGCTTGGCATATTCGTGACTCCTGTCAATAGGCACCAATTGTTCTACAGTTTGTTGCGCAGTTAGAAACCACACGTGCAATGATTCTGTAGGCTCATATAAGAGTCACTGACAACACCTAGTTCACTTATCTAATGTCAAAGCTGCCTATCTATTCACTTTGCTGTAAGGGGTGTTTGCGTGAGCCAGGACTATATGTTCTTTAGTTTAAATTAAGTGATCTTAGTATAGGGTAGGTGTCCCCACTTTTGGTACTCACTTAAGTGACAGCACTGAAACTGCTCTATCAAAATACTCCCTCAATAAACCTTAAAGAACATCTAACTATTAACACTTAAGGTGATCACACCCAGTGCATGGTCCATGTGGGGTATGGGGGTATATATAGTTGAGGTGTTACACAGATGGGGTTGGTGAAATAATATAACGCTTTAGGTAGTGATTATTTAAAGCTCTACATATACGCACTTCAAATAACTCAGGTTTCAGAGTACCTTCTCTATGATGATATTATCTATTGGTTTTACCACATTGGAACCAAAAAGGCTGACTCTTGAAATCTTCTACTGGCAAATACTATCAGGCGTTAGACCACATTCGAGCGGTAGCTGTTTTTGTAGTCTTTGTTTGGCATTTTAATCACTTTGATAACGGACAACTTGCGAGTCCTTTAGTATTTCCGCTTTCTTTATTTACGGAGGGACATACGGGAGTAGCTATTTTTATGGTCTTAAGTGGATATTTGTTTGCTAAGCTACTTGGGAATAAGAAGATTAATTACCCTGTCTTCCTGTACAATAGAGGTCTAAGGCTTTTACCGTTACTAGTTTGTGTATTATTAATCATCGCTGCTCAGGCCTATGTCGATGATAAATTAAATGCAGCTTTTTTTATCCATTTATTGAAAGGCTTTGTATTGCCCACACTACCAAATGGTGGATGGTCAATAACGGTTGAATTCCATTTTTATATAGTACTGCCCGTTTTATTAATCACGGCTATCAAATTTCCTAATTTACTTATGTTTTCACTGATTGTTTTTGTTGGAGCGCGAGTGGGATTTTATATTTTAGTTGGCGAGGTACAATCCGTATCATATTGGACAATAATTGGTCGTATAGACCAATTTTTATTGGGTATAATTGGGTTCAGGTTAAAAGACCATATTACTGGTAAAAAGTACTTAGCCTTGCCAATAGTGTTTTTCTTTCTTGTTTTCTGGTTTTACTTCGACACTCTTGGTGGTTTTTATAATCCTGAAGCGAATATTACAAATAAAGTTTTATGGATCATTATTCCGACAATAGAGGGTATTTCTTATGCGTTCTTGATTGCTTGGTATGACAGTCGCTCTAGACCCAACAACGCCTTAATTTCAAGATTTATAGCCTTAGTAGGTAACTATTCCTACTCGATATACCTTTTACATTTTTTCTTCGTCTTTGAAATTTCTGAATTCATTAACTCAAAAATTATCGCGCTTTCGAACCCATATATTGTATTGCTGGCAGCAATTCCAAGCTTCTTGGTAATTTTACCCATCTCTTTTATAAGTTTTAAACTTATTGAAACGCCATTTTTAAGATTTAGAAAGAGTTACTTGAGATAACTAGATCCTCACTATTTAGCCAACCAAGGGTGTCCAAGTTTGTTACGAATATCAGTTTAACCACAGCACACCCAGTACATAGTCCACGTGGGGTATGTATTATACTAGC
>QBVV01000095.1 GCA_003284265.1 SAR116 cluster bacterium AG-313-A07 | reverse complement strand
TATTGAACAGATAATTGAAAACCTTGAAAAACAGGATAATGAATTTGGACGACAGTCTCTTGAGTCCTTAGAAAGCAAATCCCCTACAAGTCTCAAAGTTACCCTTGAACAAATTAGAAGGGGTGCGAAAGCAAAAGATTTCGGTGAGACGATGACAATGGAATATCGTATGTCTCAGCATTTCGCGAAAGGTAAAGATTTTCCGGAAGGTGTGCGTGCTCTTTTAGTAGATAAGGATCATCAGCCCAACTGGACCCCAAAATTGTTGAGTGATGTTTCTGAAGAAGAAGTTATGAACTATTTCAAGCCGGTAGCGTGGCGCGAACTAAAATTTTTTTGAACAGCACCTAAATTGTTAATATATAAACGTAATAAGGAGGCTTATCGATGGCTAAAATAGGATTTATAGGTCTTGGCAACATGGGATTGCCTATGGCCAAGAACCTAGTTATGGCTGGCCATGAGGTGACCGGGTTTGATCTAATAGAAGAATGCATTTCGAGTCTTGTCGAAGCAGGAGGTAGGGGTGGGCAGCAAATTGAGGATTGTGTTTTAGATGTAGACGCCATCATCACAATGCTTCCGGAGGGCAAGCATGTTGATGCCGTATATGGCGATGTCATACTTGGTTCTGCAGCGAAAGGTGCTCTACTTATCGATTGCTCCACTATCGATGTTGATACCGCGAGATCTGTAGGTGAGAAGGCGAAAAATTTAGGATACAACATGGTAGATGCACCGGTCTCTGGGGGAACTGGCGGCGCGGAAGCTGGAACACTGACCTTTATGGTGGGAGGTACGGAAAATAGTTTCAATCTCGCTAAACCTTATTTGGATACTATGGGAAAAAATATTGTTCATGCCGGAGGAATGGGGAATGGGCAAGCGGCGAAGATCTGTAACAACATGATACTTGGTATATCCATGATTGCCGTCAGCGAGAGCTTTGCTATGGCGGAAAAATTAGGCCTAAGTGCTCAAAAGCTATTTGATATAACATCCTCTTCTTCTAGCCAATGCTGGGCGATGACAAGCTATCTTCCTGTGCCAGGTCCTGTACCAGCATCACCAGCTAATAACGACTATCAGCCGGGATTTACGGGAGCTATGATGGCTAAGGATATGAAACTCGCCCGAGATGCTGCAATTTCATCTGGGCAGAAGACCGAGTTGGCTGCTAGCGCTTTGCAGATGTACGACCGTTTTTTGGCAGAGGGTGGATCTTCTAAAGACTTCTCAGCGATTTATAAGATGATTAATAACACAAGTTAAAATCTTCATTAAAGTGAATTTAAAAATTATTACTAATGGTGTATCGTGTTGAACATGACAGACACTTTCGAGAATAAAAGTAGTTCAAATATGACCGTGGATGCTAGAAATGATTACCTTGAGGCTATCCGGCTCATCGAACGGCTTCATAGGCAGTTTTTAGAAGTTGTGAAGGCCGATTTGGATGGAAGGGGTATTGTTGATATAAATAACATACAGGCCTTGATTTTATTTAATATTGGCGATAGCGAGCTTACAGTTGGTGAATTGACTAATAGAGGCTACTACCTAGGGTCTAACGTTTCATATAATGTTCGAAAAATGGTTGATAACAACTATTTAATACAAGAACGGTCTGCTCACGATAAAAGATCGATGCGAATACGACCATCTGGTAAAGGTTTAGACTTGTGTGAGCAAATATCCAAGATGTTTGACCGGCACTCTACAGCTCTTGAGGAAAGTAGTTTCAACCCCGGTGATATAAAATTGGCGAGCGATTCTTATAGGCAGTTGGAGAGATTTTGGGCGGGATTACTCAATTATAATCTCCGAGGTACTCTTCCTCCCTTATGAAAATAACCAATTAGTTTCGCGTTACATAGTTCTGTTTCCCGATTTGAAATGTGTCTTAAAATATACTCCGGAAACGTCTATTCAAAACAACTAATAAACATTGTTCTATTGTATTGGCTTTTTTGACACTCAGTGAGTTTGGTGTGTTATTGTATTCAATATCGAGTTTGAATTTTAACGAGGACTTTTATGAGGCTTTCTAATTATTTTATTCCCACTCTAAAAGACAATCCAAAAGATGCCCAAATAACCTCGCATCGTTTTATGCTAAGAGCTGGTATGATACAGCAGGCTAGTGCAGGGATATACTCCTGGCTTCCACTTGGGCTCAGAGTTTTAAAGAAGATAGAGCAAATTGTTAGAGAGGAACAGAATGCCGTGGGAGCCCAGGAAATTCTTATGCCAACAATTCAATCGGCGGATTTGTGGAAGGAGAGTGGTCGTTATGACGATTATGGGAAAGAGTTACTTCGGTTAACAGATAGACACGGTCGAGATATGTTGTATGGCCCTACTAACGAGGAGCAAATCACCGAAATTTTTCGAACACACCTTAAAAGTTATCGGTCACTTCCTTTGTCGCTTTATCATATACAATGGAAATTTCGGGATGAAGTTCGTCCTCGTTTTGGTGTCATGAGAGGTCGAGAGTTCTTAATGAAAGATGCTTACTCATTTGATTTGAATTATGAAAGTGCAATTAAATCATATAATAAAATGTTCATCGCCTACTTGAAAACCTATGCTCGGATGGGGTTGAAAGCGATCCCGATGGCGGCCGATAGTGGGCCAATTGGTGGCGATATGAGTCATGAATTTATCATCTTAGCGGAAACTGGAGAAAGTGAAGTTTATTATCAAAAAAATTGGTTCGATATTAATGCGCTAGATCAAAATGTAGATATAAATGGTGATTTACAGCCACTGGTGGACTCTTATCTGTCCTGTTACGCGGCCACGGATGAAAAACATGACCTGGAAAACTGCCCTTTGACTGAAGAAGATCTAATCACTACTCGTGGTATAGAGGTTGGACATATTTTTTATTTTGGCACAAAATATTCAGATGCTTTGAACGCAAGTGTCGCCGGATATGATGGAGTTGAAAAACATGTCCATATGGGGTCTTATGGTGTTGGTGTGTCGCGCTTGGTCGGTGCAATAATAGAAGCTAGCCACGACGAAAAAGGTATCGTATGGCCGGAGGCTGTCGCGCCATTTGATATAGGTCTTGTCAATGTGAAAATAGATGATGCCAAATGTTCGGAAGCCTGCAACGAATTTTACCGACGGCTCCACCAAACCGGACTTGAGGTTCTTTATGATGATCGTGATGAAAGGACTGGGTCAAAGTTGGCAGATATGGATTTGATCGGATTGCCGTGGCAAATAATAGTTGGGCCACGAGGTTTGAAATCTGGTGTAGTAGAACTCAAAAGTCGCAAAACCGGTTTATCCGAAGAGCTTACGATCGATGAAGTTCTGGGAAGATTTATAAATTAGATTTTAGGTGCGGATATAGTGTTCTCAAATTTAGAAGTAATGATAGCCGTTCGCTACCTTGGTTCCCGGAGGCAAGAAGGTTTTATTTCTGTAATAGCCTGGTTCTCCCTTTTAGGAATTGTCTTGGGGGTTGCGACGCTTATTATTGTGATGTCTGTTATGAACGGTTTCCGTTCTGAATTACTGAAACGAATTATAGGCCTTAACGGCCATATAAGTGTTTATCATAATAGTGCTCCAATAAAGGATTTCGATAATTTAGCCGTAAGGTTAGGAGAGGTTCCAGGCATATTAAGTGTTACGCCCCAACTTCAGGGACAGGTCATGGCCTTAGTCGAAGGCAGAGCAACTGGCGCTCTAGTTACAGGGATGCGTAGGTCAGTTCTTGAAACAAGACAATTCATCGAAAAAAACATTATCAGCGGTTCAATAGAATCCTTTGCTACTGAACCAAATGTAATATTAGGTTCACGGCTGGCGGAGAGGCTCGCGCTGGAAGTCGGCGATAAGATGACCTTGATATCCCCGTCGAGCACCCCGACCGCTTTCGGCAGTATGCCTCGGATGAGATCATTTAGG
>QBVV01000094.1 GCA_003284265.1 SAR116 cluster bacterium AG-313-A07 | reverse complement strand
TGACAGAGTTTTCCTCGATGGTCGCACTTATTCATACAGATTAACTGAAACTATCTCAATTACTCAGAATGACATCAGAGCAATACAACTAGCGAAAGCCGCCCTTCATGCAAGTTTTCAACTTTTAATGGATAAAATTGGAATAAACACTATTGATGAAGTTATTTTAGTAGGTGCGTTTGGTAGCTACATCGATACCAAATATGCCATGGTTTTAGGTATGATCCCTGATTGCGATCTTCTGAGAGTACATTCTGCGGGTAATGCAGCTGGCACTGGGGCGCGAATTGCCCTTCTCAATAAACACTCCAGAAAAGAAATTGAGAATACTGTGAAACGAATTGAAAAAATAGAAACCGCAGTCGAACCAATGTTTCAAGATCATTTTGTCAACGCAATGGCTATACCACACAAAATAGCGCCGTATACAAAGCTACAGGAAATAATTTCATTTCCAGACCCAGGGAAATCAACTTTATCTAATGAATTTAGAAGAAAAAAACGTCGTGGGAGACCTCTATAACGTTTGATCATTAGACTCTTTCTGTAGCTATACTTGAATGTTCTTTCGCCGTTGTTGAAAAAACTTTCTTAGAATACCGCTTGCTGCAGTCTCGTATACTCCACCGATGATTTCTGGGACATGATTACAAGCAGGATTTGAAAAAACACGGGCCCCATGTTCTACCCCACCGTTTTTAGAGTCATAAGCACCAAAAACTAATTTTTTAATTCTCGCTAATGAGATAGCGTGCGCACACATTGCACATGGCTCCAGAGTTACAAAAAGCTCTACATCAGTCAATCTAGCGTTAGCTATTTGATACGCAGCTGAACGAATAGCCAGAATTTCAGCATGGGCTGTTGGATCCTTCAACTGCTCTACTTTATTATGAGCCTTCGAGATAATCTTCCCCGTTTGTGATTCTATAATGACCGCACCAACCGGCACCTCCTCACTATCGAAAGCGATTTTCGCTTGATCCAATGCAATAAGCATTGGTGAGATTGTTGCCTTTTTCATATCAACCTTAAATGACTTTTTTATCAAAATGGTTCATCGAGGCTCTACGGCGCGGCATGTAACATGGTTAAAAATTTTTCTGCCTTCCATTTAGCAATCTGAAAATCCCAACCACGAAAACGTTCATTAAGCTTATCCGATTTTAATATAGAGTTTCCGTCAACCGCTACCTGCTCTACCTTGCTAGTTAAGTTTACTAACCAAATCTGATCGCTTTTCCGTAATTTCAACTTAATTTCCAGACCAGAAAATGTGAAAATTACGATTTCAAACTCAATAGATGATGCCCCTCGTTCATTCCTAGGATACACATCATCAAAAGTTAACTTTGAAACACTGCTGGTAAATGTGTTTTCCAATTCCTCTTGTAATTCTATCAACCCTCGAGAAGTCAAAGCTGAAAACTTTTCATTTGGGTTATCTCGAGCGATCATGAAGGATCTATAATCTGAACGCAAAAGCACCATTTTTTTTATCGCTTCGGGCTCAATATTAATTATCCGTCTATCTAGCCAGTTGGTTGGATTGTATGGCAAGTCTACAGTTCCGCTTGCCAGCCATGTTTGCGCTTGATTTACAGATCGAATAAACGTTCCTTTATTGGATAAGGCCGTTTTGTATTGAGTTTGCGCTCCAAGAATAGTTTCTGCCAACACATCACCAGTAAGATTTTCCAACCTAATAGCAGCGGAATTCGCATTTTTACTCTTGGGCTCCTCTAAACCAATTTGTGGATATCTCTCGGCGAGACGTGTTTTTTTCTCAATAAGCCTCATATCTGCCAGTTGAGTAGTAATACGACCAATTAATTTCGGAGAAACCGGATAATCATATTTACTCTCTGCTACCCATTGCAATTCTGAATTTCGGTAAAATGTAAACTCACCTAAAGAGTTAGTATAAATAACTTTAGATACCGTCTCTGGATCAGAATTCAATAAAGGAAAAGCCACCTTTGCTTGAATAACCTGTTGATGGAAATGATTACCAAATATTATCGAGTGGCTAGCCGCTGCCATCAGGATTATAGTCACTGACAATAAACAAATAAATGAACGTGACATTATGAATTCCTCAAGAAAAACCGTCTCTCTCTTTGAGTGCGCCAAAATATTAGAATAATTACGAGCAGTCCTATCAAAACTGGCATAGCCCAAATATTGATTGTCGATAAACGTGACTTAAGCCCTTCTATGTCTTCTCGTAGTGAGAATTGTACGTTTCTCAGCTCCGTCCTTAAGATAAACATTTCGTCTCTTGCCTGATCTACTTCTTGCTGCTGTCTTTTGGTAAAAGTAACCCCTTTTTTGAGTTCTGTTTTTTGTATCTTTGCGATAATAGCCTCATTCTTTTTTATCTGGAAAATCAAAGCTCGTTCCTTTGAACGATAATTTTTTTCGGCTTCACTTTCCATATCATCGATAATATCAAAGCGCCTTTTTGATATACCGCGTCCACGAAGCCCCATCATCGCGCTTGAGCCAGTCAGATAGTCTAACGCATTCAGAACTAGGTCGCCATTATTTGAAAATGGCACCTTCAATTCTTGACCGCCAATATTACTAGTCTCAATCCAGGTCGAATCGTTCAAAAAGTCAGAGTCAGTAACAATAATTATAGTTCCTGATTTTGCACTTTTTCTCGTGTGTTTGTCTGTCACTTCTATATTAATTAAACTTTTGGGCGCACCCTTTGCAAAAGCAGTATTAAACGTCCCCTCCACTCTTCCAACCAAGGTAAATTTCTGTCCTCGAGATTTTAATTCAGATAAAATTTTCGTTGGGTCAGGAGCGTATTCTACCTGCGATACGTCTATGATACCTGCTTTTGTGCTGCTCCAAACCAGAGGCTCTATATCTACGCTCGAATTCTTAAGATTTTTGATATAGCCGGCAGTTCTGAAACTCAAACTAGTCAGATTACTGGTCACAATATCGTTTTGTGAAAAATTATTTTTTCTTACATCAAACCACGCTGGATATTCCGTAGCCAATATACGATTATCCTTTGTCATTTGGACTTTCAAGGCTCCCTCTAAATCGCCGATAACACGGCGTTCAACTATTTCAACTCCCCAAGATCTTAATAGTGGTTTCATCGTCTCTATGCTGGTCTTTCGAGGTGGCTGTGGCCCATTACCACTCGAAACGTTCATGACCTCCGCAAATGGATCGATGAATGCTAATATTCGTCCACCACGCATCACAAATTGGTCTATAGCATAAAGAGTTGTTTCATCGATTTCACTGGGTTCAGCCAATAGAAGTACGTCGATTTCATCACTGAATTTTTCGATTGTACCAAATAAAGTTTGAGTTTCGTAAAACCGTTCAATAGCGTCAATTATCGTCCATGGTTGTATTCTCTGGGTCTTGTCTCCATTTAGGGGCAAGTCACCATAGATCGCGACGGTTCGTTTTTTTGCATTTGACAGATCATAAATTAGCCTAGTCAGGTCATATTCAAGAAACGCCTCACGTTCTGGTCCAAAATGTGATATTGCATAACGGCCATTTGTACTATTTCGGCCCGCTAATCCCAAAAAAATCTCGCTGCCATCAATCACATTGGGAACACTCCGCACACCGTCAGAAACTGCTAAATCTTCTTCTGCTGAGAATCTTCGCGGGTTCAAAGATTCGACAACAATTAACCCACGTGAATTTTCGGTGTACACTTTTAATAAATCGTTTATTCTTTTCTTTAGACTAACGTAATCTGGCCCCATGTCCTCCAATCGCTCGCTCGCATAAAACCGTAATTTTATCGGCTCTTTTATCCCTTTTAAAACATCATTCGTGGCGTCGGAGATCGTATAAATTTTGTCTTCAGTCAAGTCTATGCTGCTATTGGTAAAATTAGAGTCAATCCAAATGTTAACGCAGATAAAACAGATGAAATATAGGACCATGCTGCACCAGCATTCACGAGCACGCCTTACTATTAGGGGATTGCGCGTCAGCACATCTAGGCCTTTTTAAATTCTATAATTTTTATATTCACGAGGAGAC
>QBVV01000093.1 GCA_003284265.1 SAR116 cluster bacterium AG-313-A07 | reverse complement strand
TAGCACATCAATTTTTGTAATTTCTTCTTGGGAAAACGCGCAAAATAATATCACGTCTATTTATAAAAAAAGAACAACTCATTGCAAGATTCATTATGTGAAAATAGAAGCACGGGAACGATGTCTGACGATTATGAGTTTGGAGAAATTCCAAGAACGCAGTATCTCTGTTTTTAATAATCTTTTATTAATCCTCGGCTTACCTTTAATAGGATTACTTGCCGTAAGTTACTTAATACGAAATTTTTGGCTGCGAAAACCATGACAAAAATAGTAAAATCATCCGCTACCAAACCACCTAGAGCCTGGCAAAGGATGCTGAGCGGTCGAAGACTCGATTTATTAAACCCGTCCCCGCTAGATGTTGAAATTGAGGATATTGCCCATGGCCTTTCAAGAGTCGCGCGATGGAACGGACAAACACAAGGCGCTCAGTCTTACTCGGTAGCGGAGCATTCGCTTTTGGTTGAACGATTAATCATTGAATTAAAGGAAAATACACCAACAAAATGGCGCCTTGCTGCACTCCTCCATGACGCGCCAGAATATGTGATTGGTGATATGATCAGTCCATTTAAGGCTGCAATTGGAATTAATTATAAAGATGTTGAAGCAAATCTCGAGTCAGCCATTCATATTCGCTTTGGACTTCCTGCTATATTGCCAGAACAGGTAAAACGGTTGATAAAGCGCGCAGACCGTCTTGCAGCTTTTATTGAGGCGACCCAACTAGCTGGGTTCTCCATAATGGAAGCGCAAAAAATATTTGGAAAGTCTAGCAAAGGTGAGAAGATACACCTCAATCCATTGTCACCAGAAGATGCTAAGAAAAACTATTTGAAACGGTTCGAGCAACTTACAGTCTCTTAACTAACCAAAATCTTCGATTAGGCAGCCAACGCTACCTTATTTTTGTTCATTGGGCGGATGGGCCAATGGGCTAAAGCGGAGGCTATCCCAAGAGCAACAGATATCCACCAGACTATATTGTAGGATCCAGTCGCGTCATAAAAATATCCCCCTAACCAACCACCAAGAAAAGCGCCGAGTTGATGCGATAAAAACACCAATCCAAATAAGGTGCTCATGTGCTGTAACCCATAAAGGTCCGCGACTAGACCCGTTGTCAATGGAACCGTACTCAACCAGAAAAGGCCCATTACAACAGCAAAGATAAATATTAGAACTTCGCTAGGCGGCAGAAGAACAAACCCAGTCATTACCACCGAGCGACCGAAATAAAGAAAACTTAAGAGATACTTTTTTGAGTATTTCCCACCCAGTACCCCGGCAAGATATCCACCGACAACGTTAGCCAAACCAATTATTCCTAACGCCCAAGCCCCCATGCTAGCAGAAAACCCAAGATCCACAACGTAACTTGGAAGATGAGTTGCTATATAAACGACGTGAAAACCACAAACAAAAAAACCAGCACAAAGGAACCAAAAACCTGGATGTCGAAATGCTCCTTTTAAAGCGTCTTTGAGGGGAACTTTGGCCTCGGCTAGGGTAGCATTTTCTTGACCCCCTTTGCCAAAAACCAGTGCTAAAGGTATCATAAAAATCACCACAATGGCAATTAAAGTGGATGTATTGCTCCAACCAATGCTTTCAATAAAGTACTGTCCAATCGGCAAGATTGCGAAACTCCCCAATGAACTCGCAGCACCTATTACACCAAGTACCCATGACCTTTTTTCAGCTGGAAATACTTTTGCGACAGCAGGCATAATTATACCAGTAGCCGTCCCTGCTAGTCCAATTCCTGCCAGCAAACCTAAACTTAGATGAAACATGCCAGCGCTTGTAGAAAATGACATCAATATCATTCCCGAACAATAAAAAAGTGACCCAATTAAAATAGTTTTGAAAGCGCCAAACCGATCTGCGAATGCACCCATAAAAGGTTGGCTTATACCCCAAATTAGATTCTGAAGAGCGATAGATAGCGAGAAAACCTCTCGGCCAAAACCAAATTCTGTGCTTATTGGGGTCAAGAAAATACCAAACCCCCCACGAATACCAAAACCAATAGCACCTATTATTGCCGCAACAATAAGTACAATATAAGCATACGTTGATACGGGTGACTGGTTTTCACCTTGAACTCTATTAGAATCGACATTGATATTCTGTTCGTAAATTGTTTGTTCGGCGGAACCAGTATCACTTGATTTCATTTGCGGAGTTCGATTAAGCCAAGCGATTTCAGATGATGATTCTGAGTAAAATAGTTGCTCGTAATCCCACTCATTTTTGTCTCCGTTCCAAATCGCACCCACAATCCGAATTTTCGTTTCTGTTAGATCATTAAGGTTTTCTGAGATATTTTGTGTCAAATCAGTTATTGATTGTGATTCTTTGAGTGTATCCCACTCTCCACTGAGTTTTGTTTGAAGAAAAAAGTATTCTGGATCTTGAGCCATATTTCAAATAACCTAATTTTATTTTCATAGAAGGCTAAACTTTTTTGTTTTTTTGCCTTATACGGAAGACTAGATATATTACCGTTCTTCGTCACGTGAAGCGCAGGGTTTATCTCACTTTGATGACACAGACGCAACTGTTGAATACAGAATAACATTAATATCTTATTAGAACTGAAGGAAAATTTTATGAGCCTGCCTAAATATGCCTCCATCGATGGTGAAATCATTGAATGGGAAAACGCAAAGGTACATGTCGCATCCGCCGCATTTAAATTTGGAACCGCCGTATTTGAAGGCTTACGCGGTTATTGGAATTCTGACGAAGAACAGATGTATCTGTTTCGTATGGAAGAGCATATGCAAAGATTTGAATTCTCCCAACGTTTTATGCGCTTCAGCGACATTTACGAAGCAGAAACAGTGACTCAAAAAACTATTGAGCTCATCCAGGCTAATAAATTCAAGGGTGAAAACCTTCATATTATGACCACATCTTATGTATCCGGTATGGGAGGACCAGGTGTATGTGGTCCAATTGGGCTCTCAATCACTGCGCAAGAGCGTCCACGAAGTGACCGCGTGCTCGGAGGCGTAACTGCGCAAGTCAGCTCCTGGATGCGCGTTCCCGACAACGCGATGCCAATGAGAGTAAAGTGCAATGCCAATTACAATAATGGTCGGTTAGCAACCGTTCAGGCGGAGGCTGATGGTTATGATACTGCCATCTTCCTAAACTCGCGAGGCAAAGTATCAGAGGGGCCAGGAATGTGCCTATTCATTATACGTGATGGGATTCCAATGACCCCATCTATCTCTAATGATATACTTGAAAGTGTAACTCGAGATAGCGTTCTTAAATTAATAGAAGATATATATGGAATAAAACCCATAGAAAGAGACATCGACCGGTCAGAGTTAGTAGCTGCCGACGAAGCATTCTTCTGCGGGACTGCTTGGGAAATAACGCCCATCCTGTCGATCGATCGAATAAATATAGGCACGGGCCAAATTGGAAAAACCACAAAAGAACTTCAAGATATATTTTTTGCTACGTCAGAAGGCCGTAAAAAGGAGTATATGAGTTGGTGTCATCCCGTTTATGGCTAAAAAATATTTTTGGGAAATTTATTTTTTCATAAAATAGATGACTGAGAGATTGCAAAAGCCAAAGAAATACGCTTTATAGGACAGAAGTAGCGGACGTGGTGGAATTGGTATACACAACAGACTTAAAATAACAATTTGAGTGCCCCGTGTGAAAATTCGGGAGTAGAACTGCTCAAAAACGGGGAAACCTGTAGAATGGCAATCCCGTGCCAAGCCTTTGTTTTTCAGACTAAGGAAGGTGTAGAGACTTGACGGGCAGCAACTAAGGTCATTAATCGACTACGTTGAAGAGAAAGTCCAGCCCACAAACGCCAAATGGCGGCAGTGAAAACTGTAGTTGGGAAGAAAATCTGTCCCTCTTAGAGGTTGCGGGTTCGAGTCCCGCCGTCCGCACCATTAACTAGTACTAATAGTACTTAACTCATTGAAATATAGGTATAATTTATAAACCTATATTTCGGTGCAGTACATAATGCATAACAAATATTCAGATAAATACCTATATAATCGAGATGGTGTTTATCAATTTATCAGACGCATACCGAATGATTTAAGTGGTCATTATGGATCTAGTAGAATTCAGATCAGCTTGAGAACACGAAATCCCTCTAAAGCTAATCGA
>QBVV01000092.1 GCA_003284265.1 SAR116 cluster bacterium AG-313-A07 | reverse complement strand
TTCCACAGTAAGGAACTGTGTGCAGAAGCGTTTCTCTTATTTCCTCTAATGAGCAACCATTATTGACTGCACTCATCAAATGTAACTCGAGTTCGTGAGGCCTATTTAGAGCCGTCAACATTGCCAAGCAAAGCATACTGCGAAACTTCTTTTCTAACCCTGGACGGCTCCAAATCATTCCAAAAGCCGCGGCTTCGGAAAATTCGCGCAGCGGTCGATTAAAATCGTTTGTCGTTTCATCGCGATTTTCTAGATATTTATCTCCGAGAGCTTCTGCAAGAATTTTTCTGCCTTCCAACCGTGTTTGTTCCATTATAATAATCCTCTTTACGTATAAAAAATACTATTGTTAATAGACAAACAGTTTCGGTCGACACTACTGTCACTCTTTTTTGCAAAATATCTATCAATATCAGATTTCTGTCTATTTTTGAAAACCAATCCTTGGCAAAACATGCATAACACTATCCCATCTGATTCAAATGATAACCTCAGAGGCATTTATTGTATATTGATCGGAATGGTCATTGTTACGATCCAAGATAGCACCGTCAAATGGCTTAGCCCTGATTATTCTCTTCATCAGATTATGTTCATCCGAAGTGCCATAGGCCTTATAATCGCCATCACGATTATCGTGATGGATGGTGGTCTCCAACTGATGAAAACGAGGCATTTGGGACTTCAACTCACTAGGGGGGGATTATTAATTATTGCGAATATGGCATTATTTATGGCAGTTGCCGCTATGCCAATAGCAGAAGCTATAGCGATCTTTTTTGTAGCACCACTTTTTATAACGGTTCTCTCTATACCTATTCTCAAAGAAAAGGTGGGGCCAAGACGATGGCTTGCGGTCATTATTGGACTTTCAGGGGTCACTATCATGATGGAGCCTACGGCAGGTATATTTGATTGGGCATCCTTATTACCCTTAATTGCGGCATTAGCCTATGCGCTCATGCAGATGCTCACCCGCAAACTGGGAATTACTGATAAAGCATCCACGATGACGTTTTATAATCAAAGTACTCTTGTTGCCGTTAGCCTTATTATAGGACTCCTCATCGGTGACGGGAAATTTTCTAATATTGGTCATGCCAGCTTGGATTTTCTTTTTAGAGCTTGGATAATTCCAGCTCAAAATGATCTCTGGATTTTTCTGGTTCTAGGACTAACTAGTGGTTTTGGAAGTTATCTACTAAGCCAAGCCTATCGTTTGGGAGAGGCAAACCTTATTGCTCCATTTGAGTATGTCTCCTTACCGATGTCCGTCGTTCTTGGATATCTGCTTTGGCAAGATTTTCCCAGCTACAATGGGTTCGCTGGGATGACCTTGATTTTGGGAGCAGGTCTCTATGTGTTGTATAGAGAAAAAATTACCATAGAGAAGCATCTTGAACAAAATCAAAACGGCTAGCTGCAGAAAACGGAGATTTATATATGTTTTGAGTTAATCTACTAACTTTACCGTCATTTCAACTTCTACGGCTATGTTAAAAGGTAACGAAC
Source organism: SAR116 cluster bacterium AG-313-A07 (assembly GCA_003284265.1). Classification (GTDB taxonomy): domain Bacteria; phylum Pseudomonadota; class Alphaproteobacteria; order Thalassobaculales; family Thalassobaculaceae; genus UBA7326. The sequence goes on along the minus strand of QBVV01000092.1, from coordinate 3,029 downwards.
TCATCCCAACAGCAGATCTCGCTCCTCTTCCGGCCTCGCCAAAAATTTCGATCATTAAATTAGAAAAACCATCTATTACTTTTGGATGCTCAGAGAACCCAGGAGCTGAATTCACCATTCCAAAAGTACGGATGATTCGTTGGACCTTGTCCAATGATCCCAATTCTTCTTTCAAAGCAGATAAGGTATATAAGCCTACATTGCGCGCAGCCGCGATAGCATCTTCAAGACTGCAAATTGATGGGACTTGGCCGGTAATCGGTGAACCATCAGAATTTCTTGGGCCCTGACCTGATAAATGGGCCATCCCATCCAGGACGACTACTTTGGAATAGGAGCCCGCGGGTGGGGATGATTTAGGTAAAATTATGTTTAAATCTTTCAGTCTCTTCTCAGCGCTCATATCCCGTGTCCTTTATTAATATAGCTAAGGGTGCATCTTCGCCCCTTTGGTTATCTTATCAACTAATTTTCTCTCTTCTCTTAAAGCGAGACCAACAATAGGTAAATCATCCGGTTTCCTTACTGCAACAGTCGCTCTGTTTGCCTCATCGTGGCCAGTAGAAAACATATCGTCAATATATAAACAAAATCTTATTTCTCTTTCCAATCCACGACGATGAATAGTTTGTAACTTCTGCTCGCCACATGACAATACAATCACAGGCTGGATCAGTAGAGGCGAGTATAAATTACCTGCCGCATCCCTGTACTTCTCGCCTAATAAAAAAGGATTCGCACCCAGGATCCCAGAAGTAAGAAAACTCGTTACATTCAACTTTTTCCAGGTAGTTAAATCTTCACTTAGTATTATTGCTATTTTTGTATCAAACTCCATTCTCGTTAAATCCCAAAGATAGAAGAAAGACCAGTTCTCTGACTATGCGCCTCCATGACATTCGGATCTGGCACCTTAATTCTCTCGCTAGCTGCCCTTAGCAAGGAAGGAAGAAGTCCGACATCACCAACGGAATTAAGGAATATGCCTGGACGTGCCAGAACAAAATTAACTGCGGTCTTGATATCCTCATCTGCCTCTAACGGTTCGTACCATGTTGCTCTTCGCTTAGATACACCGGCCGCCCACGGTCCGCGCGCAAGACTTTTGATAGTCTGCACAGCGATTTCCCGCTCGTTACATAATTTCAATGTCTCCTCAAAATCCTTTCCGTACGTCACATGATGTGAGGTCACCCAGTTGTATGGCATCAAAACCGAATCAAAATCAAAATGTGTAATTGAACGCCGGTGCATTGCTGCCACATTCCATCCATGCCCGGTCACCCCTATAAATCGAACTTGGCCCGCCTCTCGGGCCTCAATCAAAGCTCGTAACGCTCCATCATCACTCATCGCTAAATCCCACTCATCAGGGTGGATTAAGGCGTGGAGTTGAAGCAAGTCAATAGTATTAACCCGCAACCTGTCTAAGGACTTCTGGATACTATCCTTCGCTGACTGATAATCTCTAGCTCGCGTTTTTGTAGCCAGAAAAAAACTATCCCGGTATTTGTCCATCCATGGCCCCATACGAATTTCAGCATCGCCATAAGCTGGAGCGGTGTCGAGATGATTTACATCATATTCTAAAAGTAAGTCGAGTGTTTTGTCCGCTGTATACTGGTCAACTCGACCAAGGGCTGCAGCTCCGAAAATAACAGATGAACTCATGTGCCCTGTTCGTCCAAAGGGTCTTTTTTCTATGGCCACTATAGCACCTCATAGCTGATAAATTCTTTGCTTTCTGCGGATTGAAATTTATTCTTTAAAATAATTACCAATATTTTCATTGGAATAAAAGTATTTAAGCGAATAGTTTATCCTAATGACAAATCAACTTTTCAATGACAACACTATGAAGCTCGGCGTTATGGCTTTTAACTGCTCTCATGGTTCTACGGTAACTATGGCGGATGGTGTTTGGCAAATGACTTGGTCCGATAATGCCACCTTAGCTAGGATGGTTGATAACTCCGGAATGGAAGTACTTCTGCCGGTAGGAAGATGGAAAGGATACGGAGGCGACACCAATTTTAATAACCGTACTTTTGAAAGTTTTACCTGGGCATCCGGCATTAGTGCCATCACAGAACACTGTACTGTTTTTGCGACGGTTCACGCTCCACTTATTCATCCGGTAGCTGCGGCAAAAATGGCAGCAACAATAGATCATATTTCAAATGGAAGATTTGCAATAAATTTAGTTGCGGGGTGGTTCAAAAATGAATTTCAAATGTTCAACAGTATTTGGCGTGAACATGATCAACGTTACGAGTACGCATCAGAGTGGATTGAATTAGTAAAGCGCCTTTGGATAGAAACTAAAGAATTTGATTTTCAAGGCCATTTTTTTGAGGGCAAAGGCTTATGGAGCGAACCAAAACCGCTTCAACAACCAAGACTACCCATAATGAATGCAGGGTCATCCACTCAAGGGCAAATTTTTTCTGCGAAACACGCTGACATGAATTTTGTCATGCTACGTCAAAAAGATGACACTAGTGATATAAAGCAGATCAATAATTTAAAAGTCTTGGCGAATGATTTGGGTAGAAGTTCCCAATGCTGGATCCATGCTTATGTAGTATGCCGAGATACCGAGAAAGAGGCGAAAGATTATCTCCACCATTATGTTGTTGAGAAAGGTGACGATGTAGCAGTAAAAAATATGTTGGATATTTTTGGTTTACAATCCAAAACACTTGAGCCAGCAGTTTTAGATGATTTCAAATACCATTTCAAAGCAGGACACGGTGGCTATCCTTTAGTCGGAACCCCAGAGCAGATTGTCTCCGATATAGAAAAATTATCCCAAATGGGAGTTGATGGAATATTATTGTCCTGGGTCGACTACCTACAGGAAGCACAACAATGGATCGACGAAGTTATGCCCCTGTTAGAGCAGGCGGGACTGCGTCAACCATTTATCTCCTCTAAGATATGAACTCACTCGCACCACACAAAACTGGTATTCTTTTCCTCGTAACACTCTGGTTTTGTTAAGTCAAAACTTTAGCCACCTCACGGGC
>QBVV01000091.1 GCA_003284265.1 SAR116 cluster bacterium AG-313-A07 | reverse complement strand
AAAGAACCAAAACTCATTAAACTAAATTATAAATTATCTGAGATCTTGGGATTAAATCCCCTAAAAATAGGACAAACAGACCACGAAATATTAGCAGGAAATAGGGTCCCAAAGCAGGCAGATCCTATTGCCATGGTTTACGCAGGTCACCAATTCGGCAATTGGGTCCCACAGCTTGGAGATGGAAGAGCAGTCTTACTTGGCGAACTATTAAATAAAGAAGGTCAGCGATGGGACCTCCAGCTTAAAGGATCTGGCCCCACAGAATATTCGCGAATGGGTGACGGCAGGGCCGTCTTGGGTCCTGTTATGCGCGAGTATATTGTTAGCGAAGCTATGTTCAATCTAGGTATCCCTACTACGAGAGCATTAGCGTTTTCTATGACAGGAGAAATGGTCAGGCGTGAATACATGGAGCCAGGTGCTATATTAACAAGGGTAGCCTCTAGCCATATCCGAGTTGGTACGTTCCAATATTTTCACGGCAAGGGCGATGAAGACGCGATCAAGATACTCGCAGACTATGCGATTAAAAGGCATTATCCACATGCTGAGTTTGCCGAACAGCCATACCTAACACTACTGGATAGTGTTATTCAGAATACGGCCGAATTAATATCGGCCTGGATGTTAGTTGGTTTTATCCATGGTGTAATGAATACTGACAATACTGCAATTTCCGGCGAAACAATTGATTATGGACCATGCGCATTCATGGATGGTTTCAATCCTAATAAAACGTTCAGCTCTATCGATAGCGGTGGGCGATATGCCTATAATCATCAACCAATGATAGGACAATGGAATTTAACACGATTTGCAGAGACACTTCTTAAGCTATTGGATGACAATCGGGATAACTCAATTACAATGGCCAAAGCATCAATAGAAAATTTCTGGGTTTTTTTCGAAAAGGCTTTTCACGAAGGGCTATGCAAAAAAATAGGCCTAAGTGCTTCAGATGAGGAAAATACAAAATTAGCATTTGATTTTTTGGATCTTCTATCAAAAAGTAACGTTGACTTTACAACCGCCTATCGTTCGCTTGGTAGTTATCTGGGGGAAGAGAACGAAACTAACTTTAAGAACCTTTTTGATTCTAAACACGATATCGACAACTGGTTAGCTCGCTGGGATGATAAACTTGGTAGTGAAGGGAAAGGAACCAAAGAAATCAAAAAGAAAATGAACTCGGTAAACCCTGCCTTTATTCCAAGGAACCATCAGGTCGAGAAAGCAATTGACCTAGCAACAAACACCGAAGATTTTGGTTTGATGGAAGATCTTATTACAGTTCTAGACGCACCATTCGAGAATAATCAACGATTGCATGATCTAAGTCTTCCGCCCAAAAAAGGAGAGGAGGTTACGCAAACATTTTGCGGAACCTAACATCATCCCAAATTAACCACTGGGTCTTGAATAATCTTCACCTCACGGGTTAATTCAACAGATGCGTTTAACATGACAGAGACTGAACAGTATTTCTCATTGGATAGACGAACAGCCTCTTCAACACGCTGTTGCGACAAGTTATTGCCAGATATTGTGTAAATTAAATGTATTTTTTTATAAACCCTTGGGCTTTCTTCAGCTCTTTCCCCCTCAAGTTCTACCTTACAGCCAGTAACTGTTTGTCTCATCCTTCCCAGAATATGCATTACGTCTATGCCGGAACAACCTCCTAAACCCATCAAAACCATCTCCATGGGGCTTGGTCCAAGAACCTCCATCGAACTAGAAGTCTGAGATCCATCCATTATGGCCCCGTGGCCGCTACCAGACCCCGCGATAAACCTCAAACCCGAAACCCACGTGACTTTCGATGTCATTTTAGTCATTAGATATTCCATATTCTAAAATTCAACGTTCTAGTTATTACAAACGTTATTGTGCTGGATTTCACCAGGTAGACCATAACCCTAAAGCACCCTATTGTCTAAAATCCCGATTCCAAAAGCCTAGAGGTTAGCGATCGGATGCGAGATATCTAAAATAGCAAGCATCTGTTCACTTTCAGTCAGCAACTTATAGAGGTAGTATTCTGTAATCTACTCGGAAGCATCTAAGCGTTGAAGGAAACTGAAATATGAACCGACTTGATGGTAAGACAGCGCTTATTTCTGGCGCATCCAGGGGAATTGGTGCGGCAGCAGCTAGGTTGATGATAAGTGTGGGGGCAAATGTAATTATCGGCGACGTTTTAAAAACTAAAGGCGAAGAAACTGCTGAAATACTGGGCCCTAACGCAAAATTTATCCATCTTGACGTAACTGATGAAAATGATTGGTCCAATGCTGTAGATCTGGCTGTAGCTCAATTTGGCGGTCTAGATATTTTGGTTAATAACGCAGGGTTATTTCTGGGAAGAGACTTTTCAGATATATCAGTCGATGATTGGAATAGATTAGCTAATGTCAATATGACCGGTGTTTGGCTCGGAACTAAGGTAGCGACCGAAGCCCTTGCAAAACGTGGCTCCGAGAGCAGTCAAGGAAGTGCGATAGTTAATATTTCGTCTGTCGCGGGACTGGTTGGCTCAGAGCTTGATCCTTTATATTCCATGACCAAAGGAGGCGTGACCTTGTTTACCAAGTCAACGGCACTCAATTTCGGTCGGAAAGGTCATAAAATTAGAGTAAATTCGGTTCATCCCGGCGTAATACAAACAGATATGGGCGAACAAACCTTTGTCTCCCGCGCCCAACAACACGGCACGAATGATATAAAGAAATCCCGTGATGTAGCATTAGCAGGACATCCAATAGGACGCCTGGGGGTTCCGGATGATATAGCTAAAGGCATCGTATTTCTGGCATCCGATGATTCGGGCTTTATGACTGGTTCTTCATTGGTAATAGATGGAGGCCTCACCGCACGCTGAATTCATTCGTTTATTTGGATGTATAATTATATTTTCTCCAATAAACTATTTTGTATCCCTCGCGCTAAAAAACGGGATGGAGAAAGAGCCGTCGTTACAGTTCGTTCGATAGGCCAAGGTTCGCCAAGCATCTGACTGGTTAAAACCTCTGCAGAAAGTGCTGAGGTCATAATTCCCCTTGATCCAAGCCCAGCTAGGACAAATAAATTTGGCTGATAAGCCACCCCGGATGGAAACTTTCCTCTAGGGCCGTGACTCAGTCGTGCGAAATCTCTTTTAAATTTTTTTGCTTCAGGAACAGGCCCTACGACGGGTAATCGATCAGGCGTTGCACAACGGATAGCAGAATAACCCAACCATTGATCAAACTGATAATCTGGGAAAAGAGACTTTAATTCTCTATCTAGATTATCGTAATTTTTTTTATGCCCTTCAACCGTAACAGGTTGCGGCCACTCGTTCTCGTCAAAGCCGTCCCGCGAATAGGTAGATCCGACTACATGAAACCCATCAATACTGGGCATTAAATAGCTATTACTTATGATGCTCGCCTTCAATTTATAGCTATTTTCATTTTTAGGGGTAAATGAGATTTGTCCAAGAAGTGAACTTAACGGTAAAAACGAAATAGGTGTGAAAGATTTACTATGTTGAGCTGCCGCAATCACTAGTGTATCTACCGTTGCTATCCTTTGTCCTAAACAGTCATACAACCACCAACCGCCATCTCTATAAGTAATTTCATGCACAGTTGTACCAAGGAAAGATTCGGCTTTTTGCGACATATACTGTGCATATCTTTTTGGGTTCAAGGCACCTCCGTGCGGAAACCAAATTCCATGTCGCAATTGAACCATATCCGCTAGAGGCACATCAAGTGGACAGATTTCTATCAGGTTTTAGTGTGTTGGATACTGAGAGAAGGGAGTTGGTATCTGGATATCCGAAACCGCATGTTGGTTTTCACCGCGTATGGTCCAAAGACAATAAAATAGCACTCACTCTTGTAGTTGGCCCTGTGGATGAGGTCCTTGCTGAGGTTGAGGCGGAAGTGGACCTTTGGTTCTTAAATGGGTTTCCTCTGCGTGTAAATCCAGAAATGTGGTCCCAAACCGTTTGTTTGGAATTAGCTAGACTTAGTAAACCAGGCGCTGATCTAATATCCATTTGCAATGATGAAGAAATCCAGCATAGGTTAGCTATGCAGGGCTTTCAAATGGAAAAACGAGACGGCTTATGCGGTAAGTCAGGAGTCCTCGAAGGCAAATTTATAGGCAAAAGTGAAGTAAGGTATCTAGCTCCCTGGTTTAGGCCTCCTCCGCCAGTTCAAAGTCAGGGCACAATAGGCATAATCGGGGATTCAAAAATGTCGGATCAAGATGAAGCATTTCTCGCAGAAGACGAGGAAAAAGAACTTTGTTATTCGATCAGCAAGACGATGTCGCGCAGCGTGGATCGGGTATCGAAGCAGGGTTAATAGCACCCGAACTGGGCTTGAATTCAAGTAGCATGAATCGCTTCTATAACAGGGCCTATAGAATGGCATTGAGTTCTATCGAAGATGGCGAAATAAGATGGAATAGCCGCGGCGTTATAGAGTTTTTTCAAAAAGATGAAGCGCGTCGACGCGTCCAGCACATGCAAGACGGCGCTAGCTTGTGGAATGGTGCTGCTCAATTAATGTCGCCCTCAGAATCCTCATCACAAATAGGGATAAAAGTGTCTTCACATGGAATTTGGTTCAATTGCGACATAATGAAGCCTAGCATCGCAGTCATTTCTTTTTTTCCAATAGTTACACGCGAGCGCGAAATTCAATCCAGTCCCAAAACCTAA
>QBVV01000090.1 GCA_003284265.1 SAR116 cluster bacterium AG-313-A07 | reverse complement strand
GCTAATATTCTCAGTGTAAATAACAGATATAACAGCTCTATTACGCTTTATAGTCATGCAATTACCTTAAGACCCAAGTATCCCGCCACTTATCGTGATTTAGCGAAAGCTCTAGAAAATCAAGGACATTACCTAAACAGCATTACTACCTACAAAAAATTCACCATACTCGAGCCAAATGATATTAGAGCTTATAATGAATTAGGCTATATTTTCTATAAGTTGTCTAGATATAAGGAAGCTGATTTAACTTACAAAAGAGCGATCCAACTCAACCCTAAAGATGCCAATGCACATAATGATTTGGGTCTGGTTTCATGCAAATTGGGTAACTATAAAGCGGCAGTTCTGAATTATAATAACGCAATTAAAATTAACCCCCATTTAGTACCAGCCTATAATAATCTTGGTTATACCTTCTATGAGTTGGGTCAAGGTACCCATGCCATCGAAAACTATAAAAGAGCTATTACATTAGAACCTAACTATTTTGATGCCTACAATAACCTTGGGAGAACCCTCTGTAGTAGTTTCAAGCGACATGAAGAAGGAATAACCATCTTCAATTTGGCGCTTGCAATTAAACCCGACTACCCCGAAGCCTATAATAATCTAGGTAATGCACTCAAAGATGCAGGTAGACTTGAAGAAGCTATAGCAAGATATAATATGGCATTACGATTTAAGCCCGAGTTATTCCAAGCGTTGGATAATTTATCATCCCTTTTGCTGCAGAAAAGTCATATTATACACGATGAAAATATGAATCTTAAAAAGTCGATATCGGTCTTAGGTGAAAATGTCAGTTTAATATTTCTTTGCCAGGAATTAATTAAGTCTTTCATTCGGGGAAATATTGAAATAATTGAAAAAACGATACCTGTAGTTGAAGCCAGATTAAAAAAAGAACGTTGTTATAATTCTACGGATAAAAACAAGATTTTTTGTACTGCTTACACAAGTTTTGTGAAAAACCTTGCTAGTTATCATAAAAACGACATAACGAAGACCCAACAACCAAATATTTTCCATCTTGGCGAAAGCCACTGTTTATCATATGCCCATCAGACTGTTCTAATAAAAAAGCAACCTTATACAGTGCAACCGAGGATAATTTTTGGCGCTAAGGCATGGCATTTGAGCCAAAATATCTCAAATCAGTATAAATCCATATTCAAATACCAGGTAGACTCCATCCCAGACAACGCGAATGTTTTTTTATCGTTTGGTGAAATAGATTGTCGCTCCACTGGAGGAATTTTAGAATACAAAAATAAAACCAATAAAGGTTTAGATGAAATAATTCGCAATACTGTCTGCGGATATACCAAATTTGTAGTCAAACTATTCAAGAAAAAAAAATGTATGCTATATTTTTTTGGTGTACCAGCGCCGTATGTTCTTCATAAAAGCAATAGTTCACTCAAAAAATTCGAGAAAAACAGATTAGAAGTGATAAGAAGATTCAATCAAATGCTCGAAAAATCGGTGTCTTCAATGAATCATAGTTTTATAGATACTTTCGAGTTCAGTTCAAATGATCTTGGTGTATCAAATAAAACATACCATATAGACACGCATCATTTAGGACCCTGGGCCATAACGGAAATAGAAAAGCTTTTGAATTTAAAGCAATCTACTAGAAAATAAATATCATGGGTTATAACTCCATGGAGATATTTTGAAAGTGACTAATTAAAAAACAGAGTAATTCTGGGGACTCCTTCAAACTCTGATGTCTTCTAACTACTTAACTAATTTGAAGCTCATCCCTTTTCACTCATTTAGTTTAACCATTATAGGGAATAAAAAGAATTTAACATAATAAATGCTGAACAATACCATCAATGCTTTTACATTTTGTAACGTTTATGCATTATCAACTAAGTACATATAGTTTCTCGTCCTAAAAAGCTTTCTTTGGGCAGGTAAAAGTTCAGGTGCAGTGAGAATTTACTTCTATAATGAATCTATTTGTTTTCTATTACACAAGACAGATGTGATAATTATTATGTGTTTGGCAGACCAGTATTTTTTGTAGGGTCAAAAAACTCTAAAACACGGAGTCCCCAAAAATTTTGAATGTTTCGAACATAGCGTTAACTTTTGTCAATCTAGTTTTTTATTTTGGGGTGCTCACCTAGCTTTTTTGTTATAATTTTTTCTGGAGTAAAACCACAACTAAATTTTTGGTTGTCTTTCGATATTCCCCCACTCACTTATTATTTTGGGCTATAGAATCGTTGTGTAAGATTATTTTATTTAGAGGAAAGTAGGTTATTTAAAAATTTGATGACGCACAGCCTCCATAAGACCCTCAGGTGTTATATGATAAGCATCGGCATGCCATATTCCATTTGAAAAACCGCTACCATCATTGGTGATTTGATTCAAATCTAAAAACCCTAATCCACAAGAAATCGATTTAGCCTTCAACTCTCTATTAAAATTTTGAATTAGTTCAATTAGTGCTCTAATCTCTTGTTCTTGGAATTTGGCTTTGTTTATGTTGGGACATGGAACTCCTTGAATAGTAACTTTGTGGCGATAAACCGCTGATTTTTCCACAATATAGTTCAAGTAATTACTCACAGTATCATTAACGACTTGCTGTATTGTTCTTTTAGGGTTCTTTTTACAGTGAGGTAGTATTCCATCATCAAGTCTGCAATCAATCTCTCCAATAGATAGTAAAATATCCGATTCTAAAGCTAATGAATCAATTATTTTTTCAAATTTATATTTAAACTTATTTGGCTCTTTCATTCCTAGATGGAATTGTTTACAACCCCAAATCCACTCGCACTTGCACAAAAAAATATCGTTAGCAGTTTTGATAGTAAGATTATGGTAAGTTAGGGCATGGCTATCTCCAATTATAAAAAGTGTTTTTGCTGGCGGTGTTGACGTTTCTTTGTGGTGATTCTCATCATGCCAGTTTAAAAGAAACTGAAGCCAACCCCAATAATTGTTCGCGTTATTCAATCCCAGTTTATGGGATTCTGATAACTTAGAAAAATAAGATAAAAATAGTTGCTTACTGCCTACTAAATCATCAGTCAAAAATCTCATTATAGCCAAGGGTAACATTACGTCGACACCTGTCTCTTCTCCGCTCTCTTCCCATAATTTATTGAGTTTGACATTTGCAATACGTGGCGTATCTAAATATGCAATACATCGTGAATAGCCAAGAAAATGAAATGGATTTTCTGCATCCAGCGCTATCGCCTGCTTGTGGCTTGCTTCCGCCTCTTCCAATCTACCTATTTTTTCTAAAGTGACACCCAAGTTGGTGTGAGCTACAGCGTAGTCAGGTTTCAGAGCTATTGATTGCGCGTAACTAGCTTCAGCTTCTTCAAATCTACCCAATTCTTTGAGCACGACACCTAAGTTGCTGTAGATCTCAGCTAAGTTGGAATTCAACTTTATCGCTTGCCTATAGCTCGCTTCAGCCTCCTCGAATTTGCCCTGTTCCTTGAGCATATTCCCTAAGTTACTGTGGCCCGCAGCTAAGTCCGGTTTCAACGTTATCGCTTGTCTATAGCTTGTCTCAGCCTCGTCTAATCTACCTTGCTCTTTGAGCATATTACCCAAGTTATTGTGCGCTTCAGCATATTCAGGTTTCAGAGCTATTGATTGCGTGTAACTAGCTTCAGCCTCAGCAAATCTACCCAGTTCTTTAAGCGTGACGCCCAGATTATTGTGAGCTTCAGCAAAGCTAGGTTTCAAAGCTATTGATTGTGTGTAGCTTGCTTCAGCTTCTTCTAATCTTCCTAGTTCTTGGAGCGCGTTACCTAAGTTTCTGTGGGCTTCTACAAAGTCCGGTTTCAAGGTTATAGCTTGTACACAGGTGGCTTTCGCTTTTTTTAATCTACCCAGTTCTCTGAATGTGTTACCCAGATTGTTGTGGGCTTCAGCATCTTGAGGAGATAATACGACTGAAATTTGGTTAGCCTTTAAGGCTTCGGAATTCCTTCCTGACTGCCCCAATATGACAGCCAGTACTTTCCAGGCCAACTGGTGTTTGGGAAATTCTTTAGTGAGAAATATTGCAAGTTTTTCAGCATCATCAAATCGTCCGTTCTGATAGTGCTCTAAAACGGTCCTGAGTTGTGTTTGAGAGGGTCTGTCACGAGCAATCGTTTCCGTTTCACTAATCGAGGTTAGGTGCCCGTGTAGAACTTTTAATTTTTCTCCCGCCACCCCCTGTTTTTTTGCTTGCTTAAGGGTTTTCTTAGCATTATCAAACTGCTTTTCTTTGATGAGCGCATCGATGTAACTTAACCAAAACTGTTCTATTTTCGGGTTAGTTTCAAGAGCAATTTTAAATAGTGGTAATGCCGCACCCGCCTTATTAATTGATACAGCCATTACACCCAAGTTATGGTTCGCGTCGGGATGAGATGGTTGGGAATGCAAGATTGCGCGATATAAGCGTTCCGCATATTGTAAATTACCTTCTCTGTGTGCTGCCACGGCCTGTTGCAACACTTGCTCAATAGTTAGTTCCATAAATTATCCAATAATGCTGCTTCTTACATGCTGTTGGTGTTTGTTTTTAATCTTTAGAAAATAATTCTTGTATCTTACTTTACGATACAGGCATTATATTAATCATCTTGGAATTGAGATAGCCTGTTTTTTTGTGTAATCCAATCGACGAATGTCTTTTCGTGGTATGTTTATTCTTTGTCGCGTATAATGCCAAAAAGAGTTACAGATAGCTGAAAAACCCACATTAATACGCAATTTAAAAACGTTTTTGGCCGAGAATACTTTTTTTGTTAAAGGAACCAGTAATTATC
>QBVV01000089.1 GCA_003284265.1 SAR116 cluster bacterium AG-313-A07 | reverse complement strand
GCGTTCTATATCATCAAATTTGGTTGCTATTATTTCCTCTGCTTTAGCATACGTTCTTTTATCAGGCTTAAAGGCTCCAGCCTCTTGTACCGAGATTGTCAGATCAAATTTAAAACCAATATATTGTTTTGCCCGTTCCAACATATCTCTGTCACCGTTTGAGAGTATTGATAACCGGTAATGTTTATGAAGTTGCTGCAGACTTTTTAAGACATCAGGAAATGGTTTTAGTTCTTCAATTCCTGAGACAAGCCATTCCACTTCGGATTGAGAGTAAGGAATATTTGCTCTAGTAAGAACTTGGCTCACTGCTCTGTGCCCAATTTGTCTATATGGAGTATGTCCTCTATCAATGAGGGCATCAATCATGGAGTCTTCAAAATGAGTGCGCCGCCACCAGGTCACAAACTGATGAGGATTTCCAGCCCATCCTTTATCTTTAAGAAATGGCGTCACTAATTCAGTAAGTCCTGTCTGCATATCAACAATTGTGCCATATTGATCGAACGTTAAAATCTTTATTTCACGTTTCAAAATTTCGGTGACTGAAGCAGACATCTTCATTTCTTTCATCGCACAGCAAACATTTAAATTACAGGTTTATTTTGCGTTGGTCTTATAGAGAAACTCAAGCAATAATTTAGAGGTTTCATCAGGTTGTTCCTGTTGTACCCAATGTCCTGCTCCTGGGATAAGATGAAAATCATTCATATTGGTAAAAACCTTATCTTGCATTCGTTCCGCAGCACCAGGTCGTTGAAAAACTCCCCAGTCACTGCTACCAGAGATAAAGCAAGATGGTATGTCTATTGTTTTTCCTGAAAATATTTCAAGCTCTTTAGTATCAAAATCCGTTGTGCCACGCCGATACCAGTTTAACCCACCTTGAAAACCATTTCTCGTATACTCTTCTGCGTAAATAGCTAATTCATTATCTGTCAGCCAGGAGTTCGCATCTATCTCAGCACGACTTGGCATTTCCTTTCCAACTGCTTGCGGCATTGTATCGTCAACGTCCATTATGTAATAAGTAGGCATCTTCTCCAGTTCGTTGGCGATCCAAGCTTGCAGCTTATGTGGTTTATTAGCCTTCCAGTCGGCACTTTTGTGGTGATAATAGGCCCTAAGAAATTTATGGATACCCTGTGGACATTGTGTCATGTCGGAATTAGCCGGTTCTGTCGAATAATACCAATGATAGTGTTTGCGGGGGCGAGCGAGTTCTCGCATCGATTGATGGATGTCAATTTTGTTTTCTGAGCTAGGCACTTCAGTATCTTTTTCTGCGGATATTTTGGGCGGTCCATCAAAAGGTGCACTCATCAGAACGCACCGATTAAAAATATCGGGGCGGACAAGCGCACACCATGCTGCAACCGATGCGCCATAATCATGTCCTACAACGCCCGCAATTTTCTCGTGTCCCAATGCATTGATCAAGCCTATGGCGTCTCGAACCGTATTCAACAAATTGAATGGGGTAAGATCACTGTCATAATCAACTGGACCCCAACCCAGTGTTCGCCCGTATCCTCTTAGGTCAGGGGCTATGACGTGGAAACCTGCTGTGGCGAGTGTCGGTATTATCTTCCGCCAGCTGTAGGCTAATTCAGGAAAACCATGAAGCAGTAATATGACAGGTTTATTTGATCCCTCGTGTCCTGCCTCTAACACATGCATTAAAAGTCCATTGGTATTATCTATGAATCTTGATCGCACACCAACTGGAAGCACTGACGTGTCATATGGGATTTGTAAGGTCATAGATATTCCAACTCATTGATTTTTTTTGCGTATTTTATGAATAGCATTTTTAATTGCATCAGCAATTCTAATTTCAAAGCCGTCTGGCACATGTGGTGCAACTGGAAGCGAAATAGTTTGAGCAGATAGCCATTCTGCAACAGGGAATTGTCCGGGTTTGTAACCATATTTTTCCTTATAATAGGTCATTAATGGAACTGGGCCAGGATAATGAACTGAGGTGCCGATATTCTGGGCATTCAACTCTGCTGCGACATCATCTCGATCTAAACTACCGTCTGGAGGCAATACCGCGTTTAGGCAATAGCAAGAAGAACGAGCTTTGCCTTGTACCGGATCAAAAACGGTTATCTCGTCAATCTCAGACAAGGTATCTTTAAGGGCATTATAATTTATTTCTCGGATCTTTAATTTATGCTCGAGTTTTGCTAACTGGCAGAGACCGACGGCTGCTTCAACTTCATTCATTCGATAGTTATATCCCAGTATGGGGACATCATAAATACCTGGTTTTTTGCGCATTTGATGACTGTGGTCGTAACCAAATGCTTTTCTTTTTCTTACCGACTCTGCAAGCTCAGAGTCGTTAGTTGTTACCATTCCGCCCTCAATGGTAGTCATATGTTTTATAGGGTAAAATGAGAAACAACCCACGTTACCAAGAGCGCCCGCTTTTGTTCCTCCATATAATGCATCTACAGCTAACGCTGCATCTTCTATTACGAATAGCTGATGTTTTTTTGCATCGGCATTTATTTTATCCATGTCACAAGGTAACCCTAGAAAATGGACCACCATTATACTTTTAGTATTCTCGGTTATTTGCCTTGGGATTGCGTCAGATGCAATATTACCACTTTCGGGGTCAACATCGACAAATACGGGTTTTGCGGAACAATATTCTACCGCATGAGCCGTCGCTACGTGTGTCATTGCGGGCACTATCACTTCATCCCCCGGACCAATTTGACGCGAAAATAAGGATAAATGAAGACCGGATGTACCCGAAGAAACCGAAATAGCGTGATCAACTCCTATATGTTTTGCAAAGGCTTCTTCAAACTCGAGACAGACCGACCCGTGGGCTAAAATTGGGCCTTTTAATACTTTGGTGACGGCATCAATTTCATCTTGATCAAGCATTGGTTGGCCAAAGGGTATGTTATGCGCTGGCATATTTATCTCTTATATAAATTTCAAATAAGGTAGGTCACCGGAACTGTTTTCTGGGCCTCTAAAGAATCGTAACATGCAAAACAGATATCCATTACTCGAAAAATATCGGTTATGGATATTGCGGGTTGCCTATCTTCCAAGATTGCGGATACAAAATCAGGTATCAGGTCAAATTTTTCAATTCCCGGATACGCTGTTGTGATAGCGGTTTCTTGATGCGGCTGATCTCCATTATATAATCTGGCATGTGGAATATCGTTAATGAAGGTTTGTTTGGTACCATATACATTTAACGCATGAATTTGCGGACGTTGTGGCCCAAGGTTTGACATGGATCTCCCTAAGGTTCCATTCTCAAACCTTAGTGAATTCATAATTATATCATCAAACTTGTATGGTGTATCTCTAGTGAGCAGTTTATTTCCCATTCCGTTTACTTCAATGACTTCTTGACCTATCAGCCAGCGCATCAGATCGATCATGTGGATTCCTCCACCATAGGTTACGCAATAAAAATCCATTTTACCCCTCCAACCTTCAGTTAATTTCCAAAGAATTTGGTGGATGTAATCGGCTTCTATAGCAACTATGTCTCCAAAATAGCCGTCCTCGATCCAGGATTTGAGCTCTTTGAACCGGGGAGACTGCCTCAAAATTAGATTGGAGGTTATTAAGCGTCCACTATCTTGTTGAGCTCTTAGAAGCCGCTCAGAATCTGCTCTATTCAATGCTATTGGCTTTTCTATCATCACGTGTTTACCATGATTAAAAGCGCTTATAGCTTGTTCAACATGATGGTCGTCGTAACTTGCAATGCTGACAATATCGATCTCAGGATTCTCTGTTATCATTCGATAATCAGAGTGTCGTCCAAAAATTTTATTCCTATCCCCTACATCCTTTAGAACCTTTGGATTAATATCGCATATATCGGTGACATTGGTGGCTTCTAGTTGTTGATAACCTGCGACATGCTGTTCTCCAACTCCTAGTCCAACGACGCCTACATTCAGGTTCTTCTTCATTAAATGGTTTCTATATTTTTTGGGGTCCAATGAAAAGTGATTGCTTCATCTACTTTTTTAAACCCAGTGGAGTTGTATAGCCTAATTGAGGCCTCGTTATTTAATTGGGTTCCTACTTTTATTGTTGAAACGCTGTTGGTATAATGTGAAATAACAGCCTTTACTAATACTGTTCCTATTCCTTTTCCTTGGACTTCAGTTGATACTCCTATTAAATCAATGGTAGCTGAATTAGTTTCTTGGAGACACGAAATAAACCCAACAATTTGATCTTCTAGTTCAATGACAAAATTTACATCACTCCGCCCCAAAATATTATTTTGAGCCCATGCATATTTGCTGTGATCAGCGATTTTGTTATCAAGAAATTTATCGGTATGATAACGGTCGTGGGTAAAACAGTTTTGAGCTATATTTGAGCAAGCGTCTACGTCGTATTTCGAGGCTGGGCGGATGCTGGAGGGTAACTCCATCTTTTCTTTTCTTTCAAAGGATCGCTCTAAATAGATTAGATTTTCTATTTTACGGAATTGAGTATGTCGCATGGCATTTTCCCATTCCTGTGGGACACGAATTGAAACGAGCCCTGCATCTTTCGGTATTGATTCATCGAGCGCAGAGATATCCGAGTATTTTTCTAGGTTAGCTCTATAAACGGAGAAACCAAAAAGATCTGTATCGAACGGTTGTAGGATCATGTCTAGACTGTTCATATCATTGCCAGGTCAGAGAGGTATCGCAAAAGCGCGGAGTGTGAACTTTCCGCTAGGCTCATAAACTTGATCGATTGTAAGAATTTTAAATCGTACTGAGTTCATTAAAAGTTCCAGAGATTTTCGAGAATATGCGTCAAAATGTTCAACAAAGAATTCTTCTCGGTCTGGTCCGGATTCTTTTAATGCTGTTTCGCCGTCTGGCAGTTCAATATATAAAAGCCCTCCAGACTTCAAGTGTAAA
>QBVV01000088.1 GCA_003284265.1 SAR116 cluster bacterium AG-313-A07 | reverse complement strand
AACTGGAAACAATAGCAAAAATCAAAATAGAGCGATCTACATCGGATACTAGAGACTCTTTCGTCATTGAACCTTTTGATGACAAATGGGGCATCGTACAAAAAGGGGGATATCAAACTAGGGACGGCATAATTCGGGAAACTCTTATAGGTTTATCACAATTAACCTACCAGGAAGCCAAAACGAAAGATCCAGAGCGCTATTCTAAATTGAAACTTCGCGACATAATCGAGAAGGGATCTGAGGCTACGCGATTAGTAATTGAAGATAACCAAGGAAGGGTAATCCTCGACGCCCTATTTGGAAAAAGACTGCAAAATCTATCAGGTGGAACTCCATCCATCTATATGCGAAAGACAAATGAACCCCAAAGCTGGCTAGCCAAGGGTGAGCTAGAGATACGCAACGGTGTTTTGGATTGGTTATCTGTCATCTTAACTTCAATCCAACGCGAGCGTATTAAACGTGTTTTAATTACTTCACGGGATGGAAATGAACTTAAACTTTCATACGATACAAACTTTGAAAGGTTTGAGATAGAAAACCTACCCAGTGACCGCGAGATCAAATCACGTTTTCAACTTTTAAATATCGGTATTATACCTGAGAACCTTCTTCTACAAGATGTTAGACCTGCCCAACTCAAAACAGACCCCGAATTAGGTGGAGCGCGCTGGGAAACGAAAGACGGCCTGATTGTCAATCTTTCTCTCGCCACCGATACTACCACTAAAAAAATTTGGGCCACTTTAAGCGTCGCGATTAAAAATAACGCTTCAGAAAAAGTAAAAAAGGAAGCCGCCAACATACAAATAAGAACCGAAGGTTGGGAATTTTTGCTCGGTGAAGCAACGATTAAAAAACTTCAATCAACAGTGAATACTTTGACTAAGATCAAAAACAATAATTAAATCTGAAGTCGGTAATGCCATATAACATCCTATTTATTTACCTATAAAATTTGGTTTCCTTTTTTCCATGAATGCTGTACGTCCCTCTGTATAATCTGCACTTGTTTGACACTGTCTAACTGTGGCCTCGTGAGCTGATAAATCCCACTCACTCTCAGGCTTTCCAGTTTCTATTAAAGATTCTTTCACTGCTTTTATTGACAAAGGTGCGTTTCGAGCAATTCGAGCAATCATATCGCCAACTGTGGATTCCAAGTCTGCTTCTTTAACAACTCTATTAACGAGCCCCATAATTCTCGCCTCCTCTGCACTAAACTGTCGAGCTGTGTAAAAGATTTCTGCGGTGAAGGCCGGTCCCACAAGGCGCTCTAATTCTCTTATCCCTTTAGCCTTGTAACCGATACCCAATTTTGCAGCGGGGACTCCAAATGTCGACTTTTCAGAACAAATCCGTATATCGCAGCCAATAGCGATCGCTAAACCGCCGCCAATACAATATCCATTCACTTGAGCTATGGTTGGTTTTGCTACTGCATTCAAGGATGAGTGAAAGCCTGCCACCGAATTATCATAGGACATCATAGCTTCCTTGGAAGCTCGCTCACTGCCAAACTTTGAAATATCCGCTCCTGCCACAAATGCCCTATTTCCAGCCCCTTTAAGGACAATGGCTCTAACGCTATCATCTTTTGCGTATTTATCTAACAACGCTGACGAGTTATCCCACATTTCTTGTGACATAGCATTCATTCTGGCTGGATTATTGAAAGTAATCCATGCTATACGGTCTATCACCTCGTTCAGTAACGTATTCTCTTCAATAGTTGAAGCCTCTTGAACCGCCATAATCTATATCCTTAAGTAAAATTTAATTGATTTATATAATATTAGATTCCCGCAACTCTGAAATCTCGATTGAATCTAGTCCCATTTCTTTCAGTATTTCTTCCGTATGCTCACCATAATCTGGCGGAGGCATGGTCATACTGCTTGGCGTACGTGACATACGTATTGGTTGCCCTACTAACTCTATATCTCCACGTGCATGCCCACTTACTGTTTTAGCCATTTCCAAATGTTTGACCTGTGGATCCTCGAAGGCCTCGTCAATATTATATATAGGGCCACTAGGAACACCATTGTTATTCAGTAATTCGACCCAATATTCCGATGTTTCTTGACTTATAAAGGTTTCTATCTCTTGGTTCAGAGCATCCCTATTTTTTGACCTAGCCTCCGCTTCAGCATAATCAGGATGGTCACGCAAGTCTTGCCTGCCAACTAAATCACAAAAGCGCTTCCAGATGACCTGCCCAGCGACCCCAAGATTGATATATCCATCTTTTGTTTTAAAAACCCCGGTCGGTATGCTGGTTGGATGATTATTACCTGCTTGCTTGGGAACATCACCATCTACCAACCACCTTGCAGCCTGAAAATCTAGCATAAACAATTGCGCCTGTAATAATGAGGTATCTATCCATTGTCCTTTACCAGACTCTTCACGTTCTAGGAGAGCTATCATGATACCTTGCGCTGCAAATAATCCTGCACAAAGATCTGCTATAGGGATACCAGCTCGCACCGGCCCTTGACCCGGCAAGCCAGTTATCGACATCACTCCTCCCATACCCTGGGCTATTTGATCAAAGCCAGGCCTTTTCGAATATGGTCCATCTTGTCCAAAACCAGATATGCTGGCATAAACCAATTTTGGATTTTCCTTACTAAGGGCATCGTAATCTATTCCAAGACGCTGCTTCACATCTGGACGATAATTTTCAACAATTACATCGGCAGTTTTGACTAGACGCTTCAACAACTCTACCCCTTTTTCATTTTTTAGGTTCAATGTCATTGCGCGTTTATTACGATGTAGATTCATGAAGTCTGGTCCATGACGGGCTCCGCCCAGAGCATTGCCCCCATCCATAGCTTCGGGAAGCTCTATTTTTATCACATTCGCTCCCCAATCGGCCAGTTGACGGACACAGGTTGGCCCTGCCCGCACCCTTGTTAGGTCTAAAACCGTGAAGCGTTTTAACGCATCTGAAGCTGGATTAACCGCCATAATTTTTCCTTCTACTCACATAAAACTTCTATTTTCAGGCCCTTTAGCCCATTCTGCTCGAAAAACCACCATTATCAATTTTATATTCCGGTTTTACAAAATCATTTACAACCAATGCAACAAATGAAGGTGCCAACATTTTAATTACATAATGGCCTATCTATACTGCTTAAAGGTACTATAAGAACAATCACCAAATAATTAATAGAAAAATGTAACGCAATAACCATATTATTCTTATGATGTTACAAAGATGCATAATGCGGTTCGCCCGCATCAATTTTTCTGGATAGTAAACAAATCATGGATGACCTATCTTTATCCACCTGGTCTGGATTGAACTTGGCTGCTAGCCGAGGCGAGAGATTGATCTTTACTAATCTAGACTTTGAACTTATTTCCGGAGATGCTCTTTTACTCACAGGTAAAAACGGTTCAGGTAAATCCACGTTGCTCCGGATCATGGCAGGCCTCAATCAACCCAGTTCTGGGTCTATGTTGTGGAATTCTGAAATCATAAGAAATGTCATAAGCACCCACTCTGCTCGAGTTAACTATATAGGACATCTGGCAAGTGTGAAGTTGGCACTTACTGTCGAAGAAGATATTAGATTTTGGATGCAATTGAATGGTCATTCAAGTCAAGGAATAATGGAAATAGCGCTCGAGCATTTTGGCCTCATAAATCAAAGAAGTATGCCGACAAGGTTTTTGTCATCTGGCCAACAAAGAAAACTGGCACTAACTCGTCTTATGGTAAGAGATTCCAAAATTTGGTTACTCGATGAACCAACGGTAGGGCTAGACAGCAAAGGCATTCAATCTCTAGAGGATATAATACACAAACAAAGGGCTGATAATGGTATAGTTATAGTGGCGTCACACACGGAAATAAACTTGGGGAACAATATTAAAAATATTAATTTATCAGATTTTCAAACAAATGCCGCCCAGGCCTATTCGCCAGGTTTTGACTATGAGGGATAGGTGATGGATATCGTCATGGCAATTATTCGTAGAGACTTGTCTTTAGTAATGAGACAAGGAAGTGATGCTTTTGTGGTATTAATATTTTTTATTGTCACCGTGACTTTATTTCCATTAGGTGTCAGTCCAGACCCTCTTATTTTACAAAATTTGGCGAGCGGCATTGTTTGGGTTGGAGCTTTATTAGCGGCAATGTTGTCGCTAGACCGTCTTTTTCAAACAGATTACGACGATGGGTCCTTGGAGTTATTGGTGCTTTCTCCATATCCTTTGGAAATCGTCGTTTTGTGTAAGTGTTTCGTTCACTGGTTAACAACGGGTTTACCTATTATGGTGATCTCACCAGTTTTAGCGTTAATGCTCAATATTAAAACTGGCGCCTTTTTGTACTTAGTCACTAGTATGGCCTTGGGGACGCCTATAATCAGCCTTCTAGGAGCAGTAGGCGCCGCACTAGTTCTAGGCTCAAGACGGTCCGGCGTCCTAATCGCGCTACTTATCATCCCGTTGACGATACCAATTCTTTTATTTGGGGTAGGCGCCATACAAGCCGCTACAGAAGGATATAGTGCTTCAAGCCCATTAATGTTTTTAGGGGCTCTCTTATTATTTTCTATTGCGCTATGCCCATGGGTGATAGCTTCCAGCTTAAGGCAAGTTGTATCGTGAGGTTTCAATATAATGCATAGATTTGCTAACCCGGCCCGTTTCATGCGAATAGCCGAACCAATTTTACCATGGACATCTACGGGAGCCTTGGCTGCGATTTTGCTTGCCCTGTATTTTGGGATATTTAGTTCTCCAGCAGACTATCAGCAAGGAGAAACCGTTAGGATAATGTACGTGCATGTACCAGCTGCATGGATGGCGTTATTCGCATATACGTTGATGGCTTTAGCGAGCGGAAGTTTCCTCATTTGGAAGCATCCTCTAGCCGACTTATCTGCCCAGGCGGCTGCCCCTATTGGAGCAGGATTTACCGCCATTGCCCTAGTGA
>QBVV01000087.1 GCA_003284265.1 SAR116 cluster bacterium AG-313-A07 | reverse complement strand
AGTTGTGTGATGCAAGATTCAGCACTTTCAATGGGAACGGAGGCAAGAAGACCGCCTGAGGTTTGAGGGTCAAAAATTAATGGGTACAGCTCAGACTTGACTGCTTGCTCCTGATTTCGAAGGGCACGACGGAGACGGACGTTCGCTGGCTGGAGAGTGCTTAAAATCCCCATTCTTACAGTTTCTAATGCGCCGTCCATAATGGGAAGCGCGCTCATATTAATCTCAACATCAACCCCTGAGGGGCGGATCATTTCGATCAAATGACCCAACAAGCCAAATCCAGTGACATCCGTGCATGCAGTAGCACCATGCTGAAATAGGCATTCAGCAGATAGGCGATTGGATAAAATCATACTATCCAAGGCGCCATCAATCCAGCGACCTTTCGCACGCTGTTGCATATCAGCGGCAAATAGTGTTCCCGTGCCAAGCGCTTTGGTTAAAATCAAAACATGCCCAGGAATGAGGCCGGATTTTCGTAAAATTTTATCTCTATCAATTAGCCCATTAACCGAGAACCCTAATGCTAATTCAGCCCCTTCGCTGGTATGTCCACCAACGAGAGCAGCATTAGCATCATTCAATATTTCCATGGCTCCAGCCATCATTTGGTTCAGTGTCGCTTCAACTTGAGACTCCACTCCATAGGGGACAGTTGCTATAGCTAGTGCAGATTGTGCTTCACCTCCCATGGCGAAAATATCGCTCAGACTATGATTTGCTGCGATCTTACCAAATAAGTATGGGTCATCGATAAATGAGCGAAAATAATCCACCGTATGAACGATAACTTTTCCAGTAGACACTTCAACTACGGCAGCATCATCCGGATCATGTAATCCAACTATAATATCATCACGAGGAGCTGGTTTAAGTTCTGACAAAGCGCGCGATAAAACGCCAGCGCCTACCTTAGCGCCACACCCACCACAGCGCATGGCTATAGCTGAAATTTCTTTTAGCGTATCAGGGTCGGTTAATGATTTATTAATGGCGGGCCCTTTATCTTCTTTCATTTTGGGCAGGACTGAAAATTTTTTCATGAAGCGCCTGTCAATCCAATCTTTCCACGACCAGAGCAGTCTGCCAGAAATGCTATAAATACCTTTTGATGCTACCGCATATTTATCTCCCGAACTTATCAATGACAAAAAGGATGATTGTGGTGAAAAAGACTTAGGTTGTTTTTGTACCAATACTCGGCGCAAATTATTTGCCAGAGGCTTTCCTTGGCGAACTGCAAAGACACCTGCTTTTGGACGTGGATGATTAACCACGGCTGCTACATCACCAGCAGCAAAAATATTTGGTTGAGATAAGACCTCCAAAGTATCATTTACTTTTACAAAGCCATGCTCATCTACGTCAAAGCCTGACTCAGCCAACCATGGTGCCGCGTTTGCAGCCGTCACAAACAAGGTTTCATCTACCTCTAGGCGGTCTCCATTAGATAAAATTAGTGTGCCATCCTCTGCTTCAGTTGCTTCAACTCCCCGATGTACAATCACACCGCGTTCATCCAAAATTGAATTAAATCGCTTCGTCACGGAGTGAGGAAAACTCGGCATAATTTGTTTAGATTTACTGACCAAGTGATAGCTTAATTCTTCCGAGTTACGGCCAAGCCCCTCGAGCATTTTTTTCAAACGAAATTGGATAGAGAGGATTAGTTCAACACCCGCGGCACCTGCACCAACAACGCAAATTTTATGTGGGCCAGGTTGTGCCACTACTCGATCTAACAATTGTTTCCATCGATCAACAAATAAGCTGATAGGCTTGACTGCAACAGCAAACTCAGTTGCACCCAAAATATTTCCAATCCGTGGTGTTGATCCAATATTAATTGACAAGACATCGTATGGCACGGCTGGCCGTCCCTTGCAAATAACGGTTTTGTTTACTGGGTCAATGCGTAAAGCTTCATCATGGTACAAACGGGCACCGGCAAACTGCGCGAGTGGGCGTAAATCAATGTGGACCTCATCAAATTGGTAATGGCCTGCGACATAACCCGGTAACATGCCAGAATAGGGTGTGTGAACGTCGCGTGAGATGATTGTTAAACGCACACCTGGCATGGGTTTCATGCCAAAACTTTTAATCACAGCCACATGAGAATGCCCTCCACCTATCAGGACTAAATCTTTTAGGATGGGTTGTGGTGTCGATTGCATAAATTTAAATTCCCATCAGTTTGGATAATGTTGTACTGTTCGACTGAGGCGTAAACGCTGTCGAATATGTCGAGATAAGCTATCAATGCCGACATTCAAGAACGCTGTTATTAAAATAAAAAATAACGCTCTATCAAGGCGTATATCAGCCAACGCACTATCCACATAAAAGCCTAACGTCGCAATGCCTAGGATGCCAAGGATAGCAGTTTCGCGCATGATCACCTCCCAACGATAAAATAGAAAAGCTAAAAATTGCCCATAAAGCCGCGGGATGATCTCAAAACCGTATAAATTTATGGCGTGAGCGTGATCTGGACGGAGTGATATTTCATTGCTATAGCGCCCCATTAAATGGCCAATAATTGCTCCGTTGTGAAGCGATAAAGCAACAATAGCGGGTAACATGGATGGACCCCAAAACTGCAAGAAAATATAGGCTAAGATGAACTCGGGAGTTGATCGTACAACAACCAAAAATAGATGACCAAACATGCGTCCATATTTGCCAAAGAATTTGTTTGATATTAGTGGAAAGAATGCAAGGCTCAAGAATGCGGTCGCAACCAAAGCAATCTGTGTCAACACAATGGTAGCAATGATACCTGGAAAAGCTTGCGCAGTTATTAGGGTCTGCATCCAGGTCAAAAGGTCTACCCAACTTGAAGCATCAAAAAGACTAGATCCTCGTAAAGGAGCCGGAACTATATCAAAAGTCAAAAATCTCATTACGTTACCTAGTTTAATGTCTGCTCCACCTCCTAATAAAAAAGGCGCTAAAATTAAATAAAAACCAATTAGTTTAGGCCGCAACCAATAACGAATTGTCGCGATTAAAATATAGAATGTAATTAAAAGAGCCGACGCTTCTGAATAATTCCCTTCGTTAAAAGCAGTTTCTAAATAAAAACCTAAAGTCGGTAGTCCGATAAAGCCAAGTACTGCACTAGAGCGTAATCCACACTCAAAACGATAACTGGTGTAGCTAACAATGTGGGTCCAAACTTCAGGTAAACGAACATAAAAAAATATTGAAATGATACCACTTCCATCAGGAACAACCCGCAAGGCATGTGTTTGAGACTCATCCAATGTTTCCGAGTACACCTTTGCGCAAATCCCAGCGTATGGTAAAGCGATGGCAAGTATACCTGTTAATGGAGTTAACCCTAACATTTGCAAAAATATTAGAGCCCAAAATAACTCATGAATAGAACGTACAAATGAGCAAACAAACCGCACCACTTTTAAATGAAATATTTGAGCCAATAAGAATCCTGCAACTGCTCCCATAGCAACACCAATAACTGCAAATGAAACAGTTTTGAGAAGTGCATCACCAATTGCATTGATAGCTAAAAAATCAGGAGTGAACACACCCACAATCATGCGGTCAATTTCTAACCAAGGATCGAGTGTTGTTATAGAAACATCAGAAAAATAAAGACAGAATAGTGCAACACCAACAAATATCAAACTGACCCGGACCATAGACGTATTTTGAGGCGGTAATTTAAAGACATCACGTTTTAAAACAAATTTGCTCATCTTTAACGTTGATATAGAAAATCGAGATCTTGGCGAACTAGGTCAATTGTCGACCGATCAAAGCAGATTGCGCCGTCCTTGATGCCAATAATTCTGGTTGAGAATTTAATTGCTAAATCAACATCATGAAGGGCGAGAACAACCGTAGGAAATTTAGCGATTAAAGTTTTCATAATTATATTAGCCATATGGTTGTCAACAGCTGATACTGGTTCGTCGCCGATGATGGCAGAACCTCCTTGGAAGAGGGCACGGCAAATCGCGGTGCGTTGCTGTTGCCCTCCAGAAAGCTCGCCTGTTGGCTTGAATAATTTCTCCACCAAACTTAATCGCTCGACTAATGGTTTAATTTTTTGAACTTCACGCTTTTGCGGCCATGCTAAATTCAGAAGATTATAAACAGATGAATAGGTGTTTAAGCGACCTATATAAATATTATGGAAAACACTTAAATTATTAACTAGCCCCAAATCCTGTGGAATAAGCGTTACCTCATTTTGCAATTGGGATTGCAGTGCAGCTAATAAAGTCGATTTACCCGCACCGCTCTCCCCAACCAATGCTACACGCTCGCCCTCATTAATTTCTAAAGAAATATTGCGAAGAACCGAGCTTTGTTTGTAGCCGAGGTTTGCATTTGTTAATTGAAACATGATAGATTTTACACTAATCGATTAACTTAATTGCTTTTGCCACATCAAGGATCGGTTGATAATCAGAATTGGATGCTGGAACGAAGCTTGTCCTTGGAAACGAGGCGAGCAAGTCAGGGTCCTTAATATTCAGAAGAGCCTCCCTAACGCGATTTTTGAATCCGGTACCCCAGCGCTTATCTACATCACCGCGAATGCTCCACTGATAATTTGGATATGGTGGTGTTTTCCAAATTATAGAAACTTTTGAGGAATCGATTTTTCCTGCCTTCATTTCAGTTTCCCAGACTTTGGAATTAACTGCTCCAACTTGATAAGCCCCGGATTGAACTAACTGAATAGTGCGTGTGTGATTACCACTAAAGCCCACCTTTTGAAATACATCATTAGGGGCTTTCTTCAGGTTTTTGCGAATATGGAATTCAGGGATAAGTCGCCCTGATGTTGACCCCTTAGAGCCAAAGGTAAAAATTTTTCCCGCAATGTTTTTTGGAAACTCATCTGACCTCATTAATCCGGTGCTGGAATGAGCAATGAAGTAGTTAAAAAAAGCCTGATCTTCAAACCCTTGTGCAATGGCTTCAGAACCAGGGACTAGGATTCTGGCACGGACGCCCGAGAGCCCCCCAAACCATGCTAACTGAACTTGATCATTCCTAAACGCAGCAACGGCAGCAGCATAAGACTTGACGGGAATATATGTGACCGCCACACCTAATTTGTTCTCCAAATAACTAGCGACTTTATTAAATCGTTGACGTAATCGGCTTTCGTCTTCATCAGGGATAGCCGTGAAAACAAAAGCATCACTGGCTTTTCCAGTTGATAAAGGGATCG
>QBVV01000086.1:0-2500 GCA_003284265.1 SAR116 cluster bacterium AG-313-A07 | reverse complement strand
GTATAATGGGTCAGCGAGTTAATTTGTCGAGCAAGCTTAAGCCGTTAGGTGTAGGCGTAGCGAAAGCGAGTCTGAATAGGGCGTTTAGTTCGGCGGATTAGACCCGAAACCTGGTGATCTAGCTATGGGCAGGTTGAAGGTGCAGTAACATGCACTGGAGGACCGAACCCACCAATGTTGAAAAATTGGGGGATGACCTGTGGCTAGGGGTGAAAGGCCAATCAAACCAGGATATAGCTGGTTCTCCGCGAAAACTATTTTGGTAGTGCGTCGTGTGTTTACCGCCGGGGGTAGAGCACTGGATGGGCTAGGGGGGCGCGAGCCTTACCAAACCTAACCAAACTCCGAATACCGGTGAGTATAGCGCGGCAGACAGACTATGGGTGCTAAGGTCCATAGTCGAAAGGGAAACAGCCCAGACCTCCAGCTAAGGTCCCTAAGTTGTGGCTAAGTGGGAAAGGATGTGGGAAGGCCAAGACAGCCAGGAGGTTGGCTTAGAAGCAGCCATCCTTTAAAGAAAGCGTAATAGCTCACTGGTCTAAATAAGCCGGCCTGCGCCGAAGATGTAACGGGGCTCAAGCCACACACCGAAGCTGAGGATGTGTCTTCGGACACATGGTAGCGGAGCGTTCCGTAGGCCTGTGAAGGTATCCTGTGAGGGGTGCTGGAGGTATCGGAAGTGCGAATGCTGACACGAGTAGCGACAAAGAGTGTGAGAAACACTCTCGCCGTAAGCCCAAGGGTTCCTCGGCAAGGTTAATCCGCCGAGGGTGAGCCGGCCCCTAAGACGAGGGCGAAAGCCGTAGTCGATGGGAATCAGGTTAATATTCCTGAGCCTGGTGGTAGTGACGAATGCCGAAAGTTGTACATGCTTAATGGATTGTGTGTGCAGCCTGGGTGTTCCAGGAAATAGCTCCACCGATAAGACCGTACCCCAAACCGACACAGGTGGGCTGGTAGAGCATACCAAGGCGCTTGAGAGAACGACGTTGAAGGAACTCGGCAAAATGCCCCCGTAACTTCGGGAGAAGGGGGACCTCCATTTGGGCAACCAGATGGGGGTGGCACAGAGTAGGGGGTGGCGACTGTTTACTAAAAACACAGGGCTCTGCGAAGCCGTAAGGCGCGGTATAGGGTCTGACGCCTGCCCGGTGCTGGAAGGTTAAAAGGAGGGGTGAGAGCTCCGAATTGAAGCCCCAGTAAACGGCGGCCGTAACTATAACGGTCCTAAGGTAGCGAAATTCCTTGTCGGGTAAGTTCCGACCTGCACGAATGGCGTAACGACTTCCCCGCTGTCTCCAACGTCGACTCAGCGAAACTGAATTCTCCGTGAAGATGCGGAGTTCCCACGGTCAGACGGAAAGACCCCGTGCACCTTTACTACAACTTTGCAGTGGTATCAGGAGATGAATGTGTAGGATAGGCGGGAGGCTTGGAAGCATTAGCGCCAGTTAGTGTGGAGCCACCCTTGAAATACCGCCCTTTTATGTTTTGATATCTAACCGCGGCCCGTTATCCGGGTCCGGGACCCTGCATGGTGGGTAGTTTGGCTGGGGCGGTCGCCTCCCAAAGAGTAACGGAGGCGCGCGAAGGTAGGCTCAAGCTGGTCGGACATCAGCTGTTGAGTGCAATGGCATAAGCCTGCCTGACTGCGAGGCCGACAGGCCGAGCAGAGACGAAAGTCGGCCATAGTGATCCGGTGGTTCCGCGTGGAAGGGCCATCGCTCAACGGATAAAAGGTACGCCGGGGATAACAGGCTGATACTCCCCAAGAGTTCACATCGACGGGAGTGTTTGGCACCTCGATGTCGGCTCATCACATCCTGGGGCTGGAGCAGGTCCCAAGGGTTCGGCTGTTCGCCGATTAAAGTGGTACGTGAGCTGGGTTTAGAACGTCGTGAGACAGTTCGGTCCCTATCTGCCGTGGGTGTTCGAGACTTGAGAGGAGCTGTCCCTAGTACGAGAGGACCGGGATGGACGCACCTCTGGTGGACCTGTTGTTGCGCCAGCAGCATAGCAGGGTAGCTAAGTGCGGAAGGGATAACCGCTGAAAGCATCTAAGCGGGAAGCCCCCCTCGAAACTAGGTCTCGCTTGAGAACCGTGGTAGACCACCACGTTGATAGGCTGGGTGTGGAAGCATGGCAACATGTGTAGCTTACCAGTACTAATCGTTCGATAGGCTTGATTACCTCACATGCGGATAAGCACCGGTTGCTTATCTTCATGAAAAGATCAATGCTTTAATTTTTATTGAAAGTCGTCACCATTCGTTCATCTGGTCTGGTGGTTATGGCGAGGGGCCTGCACCCGATCCCATCCCGAACTCGGTCGTGAAAACCCTCAGCGCCAATGGTACTGCGTCTTAAGGCGTGGGAGAGTAGGTCGCTGCCAGGCCAGATGAGCGAATGGTACATACTTTTAAAAGTTGTCACCTCAAACCATGGAAAACTTACGAATAAAGAGCCGCATAGATTAACGCGGGGTGGAGCAGCCCGGTAG
>QBVV01000085.1 GCA_003284265.1 SAR116 cluster bacterium AG-313-A07 | reverse complement strand
GTCACCATATCTGGAACCACACGTCTAAAAGCTGGGCTGACTCCTCATGGCACTGGCTTTTCATGATGCAACCCTATGATATGCCGGAACGTTTGATGGCTGGCGTTTCTCCAGAATATTACATTGAGAAAAAAATATCGAAACCGGGCAAGGGTCTCACCCCCTTCTCAAAGGAGGCTTTGGCTGAGTACGTAAGATGTTTCAATTGGAAAACTATTCGTGGGTCTTGTGAGGATTATAGGGCTTGTGCAACTTCGGATTTAGATATGGATACAAAAGACTTTTTATCTAAGAAAAAAGTCCAATGCCCAACCCTTTCAATATGGGGGAAGGACAGTCACACAGGAAAGGTTTATGGCGACTTGTTACCAATATGGAGGAAATATGTCTCTGGCCCTCTTTCAGGAGGGGAAATTGATTGTGGGCATTATGTTATTGAGGAAAAACCAGAAGCAACAAGCGGGTGGTTGTTCAATCATTTCAACGCACAGTAAAACCACCATCAACTGTTATAACAGTACCTGTAATAAATTTTGAGGCGTCCGATGCAAGCAAGAGTATAGTTCCGTCGAGATCCTCTAGTTGCCCCAATCTACGCTGGGGAACAGATTTGATTAAAGCTTCGCCAGGCCCTGTTTTAAAAAAATCTCTATTCATTGGCGTTTCGATATACCCTGGAGCTATTGCATTCACTCGAACACCACTTCTTGCAAGCTCCAGAGCCATAGTAGCTGTAAGTTGATTGAGTCCACCTTTTGAGGCACAGTACGTAGTGAGTGTTCCAATAGGTCGTGTGCCTAGAACCGAGGATATGTTGATTATGGAGCCACTGTTTCGATTTACCATTTTTTTTGCAACCGCCTGGGCACAAAAAAAACATCCTTTCAGATTTGTCCCGAGAACTGAATCGTATTCCTCTTCAGTGACATCCAGAAAAAATTTATTAATTGCTACACCAGCGTTATTGACCAAGACGTCAATAGGCCCAAGATCACGTTCTACAATATCAACACAGTTACTAATGCTTTCTTGATCCAGGACATCCATCTCTACCGCACAAGCTTTACCACCTTTCTTCTCCAACTCTTCTTTCAAAGAGGTGAGTTTCGAAACTTGCCGCGCTGCTAGTGCTACCCGGGCACCGTTGGCAGATAATATTTCAGCAAATTGTTTACCTAACCCTTGTGAGGCACCCGTAACTAAAACCACCTTGTTTTGTAAATCATAAGGACCGGACAAAATATTCCCTCGGCCTATCGCTTTAAATTCTCAATTAAAACAGCCATGCCCTGTCCTGCTCCCATGCACATGCTTATGATAGCATAACGCTGGTTAGTATCAATTAGGTGATGGATTGCGGTGAGTGTCATTCTAACACCAGTAGCTCCCGGTGGATGCCCAATAGAAATACCACCGCCATAACAATTTGTTACTTCCCGACTAACGCCAAGTTCCTTCTCAGCGTGAAGATTAACCACTGCAAAAGCCTCGTTTATTTCATAATAATCAACATCTGATGGCTTCAAGCCTCTTTTTTCCCATAGAGCTTTAATTGCTGGCACCGGCCCACAACCCATTATTCGGGGTTCCACACCAACTATCGTCCAGTCAACCAATCTAGCTAATGGTTTGGCGCCCCTTGACTCTAAAGCGCCTCTGTCGCCCACAACAACGAAGGCAGCGCCATCCGTAACACCGCTCGAATTACCTGGTGTCACTTTTCCATCCTTGCGAAATACTGGTTTCAACATTCCTAGCTTATCAATCGAGACGTCAGGTCTTGGAAATTCATCATGCTCCATAAGTCGAGTATTTTTCCGTCCTTCTGCAACTTCTATTGGTGCTATCTGACGTGATAAAAAACCAGAGCCCATGGCTGCCCCCGCTCTTTGCTGACTCATCAAACTCCATTCATCCATTTGTTCCCGTTGATAGTGATAGTCATCTGCCAGGTTTTCGGCTGTCACGCCCATTAAACCGTGACCAAATGGATCATTATATGCCCACTCAACCGAGTCCTCAAAAGCCTGTGAACCTCTGATAACACCCCAGCGCATTTTTTGATTAACAAAGCCCCCCCTCGAAAAATTTTCCCCACCGCCGGCAAGCGCTATCTCTCCGTGACCTGTCAGAATTTGTTGAGCTGCTGTTATGATTGCCTGGGTTCCAGATCCACAGGCTCGGTTCACCTGTAAAGCGCAACTATTTTCGGGCATTCCTATATTGAGGCCTGCAACTCTGCCCACGTAGTAACCATCTGGGTCTACCGGTAACACATTACCCCATACAATATGATCAATATCCGCCGACTGTATTCCTGCGTCATCAACGCTTGCTTTGGCTGCGTGCGTCGCAAGCGAAGATAATGGAATATCTTTCAGAGACTTTCCGAAATCTCCAAACGGTGTCCGCTTTCCCCCTGCTATGACTACTTCTTTTGTCATCTAACTTTCCTTTTACAACCCAAGAATTTTGAACCAGCTTTTTATTGTTAAATTTCAGCTGATTCCAATCGATTTTTATTTAAAGTGTCGCTTTTAAGACTACTATTGACGGTGACGACACATCGAATAACGATTTTGAATAGTATTGTATAAGACAAGGGGAGTAGAAAAATCAACTAAATGGTTTAAGTGAGTTCCCATGAGTGTCACAAAAAAAGAAATAGCATCACTGGTTTCTGGTTTCTCAATTGAGGTTACACCTGCTTCAGCTGAGAAGGTAGACGCTTTCGCAGATCACCTTGTCCCCGGCACATCGATAAACGTTACATTTCTGCCAGGATCAAGCTTTACCGATACGATCCGTGTCTCAAGGAGAATACACGAAGAAGGCTTTAAACCTATACCCCATTTAGCCGCCCGTAATTTCGAAAGTTCGAAGGCACTGGAGAAATCCCTGGATGATTTAACATCCCTCGCAAATGTTGAAGAGGTCTTAGTTATTGCAGGTGGATTAGATAGTCCATTAGGGCCATACCATAGCACGATGCAAATTCTCGGATCTGGTTTGTTAGAGAAATACCCTATAAAAAAAATTGGGATTGCTGGACACCCTGAAGGCTCGCCCGACATATCGAATTCAGATATTGACGCGGCTTTAAATGATAAAAATGTTTGGGCTCGAAATACAGATATAGAAGTATATATTGCCACGCAGTTTTGTTTTGAGGCATCAGTAATTTTGAATTGGGAAGCACGCATAAAAAAGTTAGGGAATAAACTACCAATACATATAGGCCTACCCGGATTGGCAACCCTTAAAACATTATTAAAATTTGCACAAATGTCGGGTATCGGTCCCTCTATGCGGGTATTAACTCGACAAACCAAGAACTTGGCTAAGCTAGTTATGACCCAAGAACCTGATATTGTTATAAGTGACCTTACGTCGCGCGTCGCAGGGACCCCGGACTCACTCATTAAAAAAGTCCATTTCTATCCTTTTGGCGGACTGGCGAAAACAGCTGCTTGGGCCAACTCCGTTGTCAATGAACAAATTGAGATGAAACCAAATAAAGGATTCAACACATATATTAATTACTAAAAAGTTTGCGAAGCGAGATGATTTGTCATCTATTTTTATAAAGGTTATCGCCATGACCCTTACCAAATTGTGTTCTGCATCAAAAGAAGTAACGATAGGTTTTGACCAACCGTTTTGCGTGATTGGTGAACGCATTAATCCGACTGGACGTAAATTACTTGCAACCGAGATGACACAGGGAGACTTCAGTAGGGTAGAAGCCGATGCTGTTGCGCAAGTAGAAGCCGGCGCAACGATGTTGGATGTTAATGCAGGCATTCCATTAGCTGATGAGCCAGCAATTTTATCAACCGCTATCAAAACTGTACAATCCGTCACTGATGTACCACTTTCAATTGATAGCTCAATCGTAGCTGCGTTAAAGGCCGGTTTAGAGACCTATCAGGGAAAAGCGCTGGTTAATTCTGTAACAGGGGAAGAGGATAGGCTCGAAGCGGTCCTTCCCTTAATAAAAAAGTACGATGCCGTTGTTGTAGCTATTTCAAATGATGAAACCGGGATATCCGAAGATCCAGATGAACGTTTCAATGTTGCAAAGAAGATAGTAGAGCGTGCCCAGGACTTTGGTATTAAAGCTAATGATGTAGTGGTTGACCCTTTAATAATGCCCGTAGGCGCTATAAATCGCGCCGGAATTACTGCTTTCCAATTAATTCGAAGGCTAAGAGAAGAATTAGGCGTTAATACTACCTGCGGGGCATCCAACATTTCTTTTGGCCTCCCTAATCGGCATAATTTGAATGCCTCTTTCTTATCTATGGGTATTGGAGCTGGTATGACTTCTGCTATCATGAACCCATTACACTTGGAGGAAATGACGGCGATTTATGGTGCGAATATAATGATGGGACATGACCCTGAGTGTCGAAATTGGATTAGACGCTTCCGGGACCCGTCCTCAATCTTGGGAGTTGAAGAAAATCAGTCCCGAAGATCTAGACGCAGAAAAAGAGCCTAAGATGATAGAGAGGGACGTAAGCAGGGAAAATAATACGAAAAAACCCTCAAAGGTTTCAATTATTTTTACTCCTTCAGGAAAACGAGGTGACGTTGAATACGGCACCTCTATTTTAGATGCAGCCCGCCAATTAAATGTTGATCTTGATAGCGTTTGTGGTGGAAGAGCCATGTGCGGCAGATGTCAGGTGCAACCTACCTTTGGAAAATTTGCTAAACATCAAATTACATCGCTGCAAAACAACTTAAGTCCACCGAGCAACGCAGAATTACATTATGGTGAAAAAAAGAGCCTAAAAATTGGCCGCCGATTAGGCTGTAATACGCAAATCCTTGGGAATACCCTCATAGACGTTCCAGAGGAGAGCCAGGTGCATAGGCAGCTCATTAGGAAAGAAGTCGAACCTTATAATATTGAGTTAGCGCCTCAATTAGAACTATTTTCCATAAAAGTACAACAGCCCGATATGCATGACCCCTCGGGTGATTTTGAGAGATTGTGTCAAAGTCTAAAAGAGCAGTATAGCGCTTCTTTTTCAAAAGAACACTCGATCACCTGCTCTCTATCGGTACTACGCGAGCTTCAAAAAGTTTTGAGGGAAGGCTTATGGCAAGTCACTGTAGCCGTTCATGCTGGGCACTTTGTTAATGGTATCTGGCCAGAATATAAAGAAGCAATATTTGGACTAGCTGTTGATGTAGGCTCCACTACTTTATCCGCCCAACTTTGCAACCTCAAAACTGGTGAAGTGATTACTTCAGCTGGCACAATGAATCCTCAAATTAAATTTGGTGAAGATTTAATGAGCCGCGTTTCGTATTTGATGATGAATCCAGGTGAAACTATGAATATGGCACACGAAGTCCGCACAGCAATTAACTATTTAGCAGCACAAACCACCAATGAAATAGGGAGTGATCCAAGTAATATCATGGATGTTGTATTAGTAGGAAATCCTATTATGCATCATCTTTTATTGGGAATTGATCCAACAGAATTAGGAGGAGCTCCATTTGCATTAGCTACCGATAAAGCAATAAATACAACTGCAGAAGAACTGGATCTCTATTTTTATCCAACCGCAACAGTTTATATACCGCCGTGCATAGCGGGACATGTTGGGGCTGATACTGCTGCCGTTATTCTTGCATATAATCCAATGTCGACTAAAGAAATGACATTAATTATTGATATTGGAACAAATGCCGAAATTGTTCTTGGTAATTGCGATCAAGTTTTAGCCTGTTCTTGCCCTACGGGCCCTGCTTTCGAAGGAGCTCAGATTTCATGTGGCCAAAGAGCAGCACCAGGAGCTATCGAACGTGTACGTATA
>QBVV01000084.1 GCA_003284265.1 SAR116 cluster bacterium AG-313-A07 | reverse complement strand
TGGTAACCACAAAAAGCTCACATCCTCTTTAACGGTGAACTGAAGGGTGTAAGATCGTAGATATCCCATAACAGCAGTTTACTGCTCATTCCTGAATTGCGTCAATTGGAGCGTGATTGAGAATGGTTTTGTTGCCATTTTGTCAACACGTGTATTCAGGAATATTGTAGTTTGCTGTAGTTTGTAGTGACAAAGCTACAACGAAATGGTTATATTTAATGCGGTACACAGAAGAATTGTTCTTACCTTGCACATGCTACTCTACTGCAGGGGCCGCCATTTTCCCAATGAAATTGACAAGTTTAAGAAGATTGAAAAAATAACGAAAAGGCAGAGAAACTTACTTTTTTGTCTTTAGGTTAACAGTGTTGCTGTGAAAGTTAAGAAAATTGGGTAAAGCCTAGTAATGGGAGACTAAATAAAACTATCACGTAAACTAAATTATTATCTTATTGCAAATAGAAGAATTTTTTAGTTACCTATATAGGATAATACTTTTTGAAGCTTAATTTTGCTTGAGCTACCAAACGTTAGGAACGTTAAATGGCAGAGTATACCGATAAAAATAATAGTTTCAAATCGCTTCGAGATCTTCCGGCGCAGGTTGACACAAATCCTGAGACGACAGCGAGGAGCCGAGCCAGGTACTTTAATTCAGGAAACGCTTTCATGGTTGGAAGTTCACCAATACCTGACATGGTTTTCGAAAAAGAACCAAGGAAAGCTTTCTCAGATAGCACGGCAACGGCCCTGATACCTTGTGACATTTCTAGCCAACTCGGATGCAACTACGCTGCTACTTCACCATTAATACTCGTTTACTACGCTAGGATTAATGGTGGCGAAGTTCTGCCAACTATATTTAATGCTAGTGGAGCGCTAGCGTATGTCATATCTGGTTCAGGTGAAACTTCATGTCAGGATGAAATCATTAAATGGGGAAAAGGCGATGTATTCCTCATGCCAGGGGGCAAGAAACAAAATCATAGAGCTTTTGAAGAACCAGTAATTTTATGGATTGCCACAAACGAGCCTCAATTAGCATTTGAAAACTCGTCTATCAAAGATGCTACTTTGGTATCGGGAATGGTTCACTACCCATCCCAAGAAATTAACCGTCAGTTTGACTTGGTCTATAGCATAGATGCTGATCAAGATGTGTCAGGTTCTGCTGTAATTTTCTCATCATGCGACCAGGAACTGAACAAAAATATTCTTCCGACTTTGACTGCTGGGATTAACTCGCTCCCTCCGAACGCTAAACAGCGACCCCATCGCCATAATTCTATAGCAATATCGCTGGTAATTGAGGGTGAGGGCTGTTTTTCATTAATAGATGGAAAGAAGAAAAAATGGTTGCCGTGGGCAACTATGATTACACCTCCCGTTTCGGTGCACTCTCATCACAACGATGGTAATAAAATGGCAAAATTTCTAATTGTGCAGGATGGTGGAATTTATTCTTACACTCGAGCAATGGGGTTTGAATTTGTGGATAATTAAAAATCTTACGGGGCCCAAAAAAAACGGTTAGTTGGAGGCTAATTGTTACAATTACTGTCAGCAGTTCCAGGTGACTACTGCATTATATGTGCTGATCTAAAATACATTTAAAGCATAAAGTGGTAACGTTTACTTTATCTAAGATGGTAATGCTGGAACTGCTTTTATTCGATTTGACACCAGGGTCCAGCAAAAGAATTGGTAAAAAATGAGTAAGTGCTAAAATTGTTCTTTGGGCATTGATTTAAAAACCTTGCATTTATCAATTGTGATAAATGGAAAGATATTTTTGGGAGGACAAATGGATTTAAAGCTCAACGGTAAAAGCGTTCTAATTACCGGTGCCTCTAAAGGAATAGGAAGAGCTTGCGCGGTTGCGTTTGCCAGAGAAGGAGCCGCGACAGTTCATCTTGTAGCTAGGTCTAAAACCGACTTAGAAACTGTGTCAAAAAGTATTGAGGATAGTTATAGCACAGCCGTAAAGATCTATCCGATTGATATGACTGATAAGGCTATGAGAGATGATTTAATTAGCAAAACTCAAGACATAGATATCCTAATCAATAATGCCGGGGCAATCCCATCGGGTTCTATTTACGCAGTATCGGAAAAAGCCTGGAGGGAAGGTTGGGAACTTAAAGTCTTTGGTTATATAGAAATGACACGAGCTTACTACACCCTCTTCAGGGAAAGAGGATACGGAGTGATATTAAACGATATAGGTAACTCAGGTGAAAATCCAGATTTCGATTATGTAGCTGGGTCGACAGGGAACAGTGCCCTTATGACATTTACCAAAGCAATAGGAGGAACTAGCCTTGATTATGGGGTTCGGGTGCTTGCAGTTAACCCAGGCCCCGTAGATACCGGGCGAATGGAAAAAATGCTAAAACAAAGAGCTGGAATAATCTTCGAGGATGAGGAACGCTGGGAAGAGCTTTTAATGCGTTTCCCTGGCGGAAGAGCATCTACTCCCGAGGAAATTGCCAATGCCATTGCGTTTTTATCTTCACCTGTTGCATCTTACATAAATGGGTGCGTGTTGACTATTGATGGCGGTATAAGCGCTCGTGGTTCTGTTGTGTGAGAAGAAAAACTGGGGGTAAACTATGCCTTTTGCGGCCACAAAAGATGGATTAAAACTTTATTTTGAAGAAACGGGTGAAGGGATACCAATTTTATTTATCCACGAATTTGGGGGTGACCACAGAGATTGGGAGCCACAAATGCAATATTTTGGAAGTACTTACAGGTGTATTTCCTATGCAGCACGAGGCTACCCACCATCGGATGTGCCGACTGACCTAGCGGATTATTCTCAAGAGCTGGCCGTCTCTGATGCAATAACGATATTGGATCACCTTAAAATAAAATCTGCGCATATTATTGGTTTATCGATGGGTGGATTCACAGCGGTTCATATGGGGCTAGAATATCCAGAAAGATGCCATTCTCTTTGTGTTGCAGGCTGTGGCTATGGCGCAGAGAAAAAGTACGAGAAATATTTTAAGGATGTATCATTGGAAGTGGCAAAAAATTTTGAAGAGAAGGGAGCCAGAGAGTTTTCAAAAATATACTCTCTTGGGGCGTCACGGGTCCAATTTCAAAATAAGAATCCACGCGGTTGGCAGGAGTTTGCCCAACGATTAGCTGAACATTCATCGGAAGGGTCTGCGCTTACCATGAGAGGTGTTCAAGCGCAGCGGCCATCGCTTTACGATCTCGAGGAAGAATTAAAATCGATGCCCGTTCCTACACTTGTAGTAAATGGTGATGAGGACGACCATTGCTTGCAGGTAGGGCTTTATCTAAAGAAAGTTATTCCTGCGTCTGGTTTGTTAGTCCTGCCTAAAACCGGTCATACTTTAAATTTAGAAGACCCCGGTGTCTTTAATCGATCCTTATCTGAATTCCTAACGCTAGTATCCAATGAAAAGTGGTTGCCCAGAGACCCCAGAGCTAATCCAGAACAGGTTATGCGAACGGACTAATAACTCTTTTTTAATAGGCCTAGTTTTTCTGTTTCTTGAAATGATATAGGACGTTGCTGGTAGGTTATTGTGAGAAGCTATATTCCTCTATTCATTTGCGTAAGTTTTTTAATCACCGATGTAAGCTCTGCCGATAGCTCAAGAAAAAAAACGGAAGCAACGCTACACAACACTGACAATATCTATTTATTAAGACACGCGTTGGCTCCCGGAATAGGAGATCCGGAACACTTCAATATTAATGATTGCCATACGCAAAGAAATTTATCAGAAGAAGGTCGTAGCCAAGCTGTTAGGATCGGGAAGAAACTTAGAAATAATTTGAAAAAAATTCCACACGTCTTTTCGAGTCAGTGGTGTCGATGTAAAGAAACGGCACAAATATTAGATCTAGGGACTGTGACAGAGTTGCCAATTCTCAACTCATTTTTTGAAAATTTCCATTTAAAAGATAGACAAACTACCCAGCTAAAAGATTGGTTATTCCAGCACAATAATAAAATGCCAATTATACTTGTAACGCATCAAGTAAACATAACTGCTTTAACGGAGGTCTATCCGTCCTCGGGAGAAATTGTGGTCATTCGGATGACTAATCTGGGAGGTTTTAAAGTTGTTGGAAGGATACCGCCGGATTGAATAATAAATTGTAAATGGTTGTTAGTTTTTATTTAATAGCCGAAAGAGATTGAAAGATTATTAAAAAAGGAGAAAATGATTGGCTATTTTTCCAGATAGATGGGGTGTTGTTGCTGCCGTCAGTGGGGTTGGTGCCTTGTTTAGTCTTGGAGGAATAATAGGGTTTTACGAGTTCCCGATCAAAAGTGTTGAGCCACTAGCGTTTGCTGCCATCAATGGGGTGATATGCGCAGTAACTTGGCACCTACATAGATCCCTCAAGTTTAATCAAGTTCGATCGATTGCAGAGAGAAGTGAAGCTATAATTAATGCGTCTCAGAAAGACATAGAAAAACTTGAAACTCTATTCAAAACTGACCCGTATAGAGATATAGAAAACCAAAAAGAAGAGGGCATCGATAGCTCTATTGATAACCAAAAGAAAGCCAAATAAATAGAGATAGCAGCTAAAAGTTGATTGTATTTTGCATGATCTCTCTCAAAAATATTGACACTTATTTTTATG
This sequence comes from SAR116 cluster bacterium AG-313-A07, assembly GCA_003284265.1. Lineage (GTDB taxonomy): Bacteria > Pseudomonadota > Alphaproteobacteria > Thalassobaculales > Thalassobaculaceae > UBA7326. The sequence continues at coordinate 1,234 of QBVV01000084.1, read as the reverse complement.
GACAGGAAAAAATTAATGATGTTATTGAGTACTGATCCTGTTCCCGCCGTTTTAGAGAGCGAGGCGGAAGGCGAAATACTAGAAATTTTTCTGGATATAAAAGGCACCACTGGGGCGGATGTTGTTAACCTTATATGGCGCCATTTAGCTATGACGCCGGGGGCACTGCAGGCAGTCTGGAAAATGTTAAGGCCTGTATATAAGTCCGGATTAGTGTTAACCGAAGCAAAAAGATTTAGAGAAACTCTTTCTTTACCCAAAATACAACCTCTATCTCAACAGGCGCTGATGGCATGCGGCGTCGGTAATCTTGGACATATCAATATCAATAATATCCTCAAGTCTTATAATCAAACGAATAGCATTAATCTGATTGGTTTGAGTTCGGCACTTGCCTGTATAGAGAGCGATAGCCAACACCGAAAAGGAACGATTAGGGGGCCTTCATATGAACTACTCGCTCCTCTTGCTCCTTTGCCTCCTCTGCCTGCAATGTCCGATCTTGATAAACCTGTCCAAGAATTAGTTCAGCATCTAAATAACATATGTGAAGAGGATGGAAGAATCATAGCGAGTATGTATAGACACTTGGCATATTGGCCCGGCTATCTTGGACTAGCATATACGCTTCTGTCACCGTATGAAAATGATACACATATAAAATCGATCATTGCTTCTGTTCGCTCAGAGGCATATTCAATAGGGGCGGGCGTAGCGCAAGAGCTAACACCATTTGACCCATCCGTAGATAGCCAGTTAGTCAATGTAATCAAAGGGATCTTAAATTTATTTGTAGAACATCCATTATCAAAAATGGCTGTTTTATGTGGTGCTTTATTGGTAGCAACTCCGGTTCCAAAACAATGATTAGTATGCGTTTAGGCTCATGAAACAATCAACTACGCAATATGAAGATGTTATAATAGTGGGAGCGGGTCCGGTTGGTCTAGCTGCAGCTGCAGAATTTGCTAATCTTGGGATCCAACCAGTTGTGCTTGAGGCGTCTAACTCCTTCTCGGATGGGAGTAAGGCGATTTGTTGGTCGCAACGAACATTGGAGATTTTGAATAGATCAGGCTCAGCGAAAAAGATGCTGGAAAAAGGAGTAACTTGGAAACAAGGTAGAGTTTATAGGGGGCACAGAGAGGTCTACAATTTCGATCTTCAAGCTGAACCTGATTTTCAAATGCCGGCATTTATTAATTTACAGCAGTATTATTTTGAAGAGTTTTTA
>QBVV01000083.1 GCA_003284265.1 SAR116 cluster bacterium AG-313-A07 | reverse complement strand
GTTCCAGATATTTCGTGATCCCCGGTAACATTGTTGCCGGCACTTAACTTTGTTAAACCAGATAACCATTCTTCTAGATCGTTGTAGAAGCGATTTTGGGCTTGGCCTAATTGCAGGTCTATAAAACCTAATGCTAATGATCCCGCAAGCCCGAATACTGACGAACTGAAAGCAGTTGCCATACCAGATAATGGCGCATCTAAACCGATTTTAAGATCAGAAAATGCTTTCTCCAAATCACCACCTTTTAATGAAAGGCCACCAATGACATTACTTACAGCGCCAACTGTTTCTAAAAGTCCCCAAAAGGTTCCTAATAGCCCTAAAAATATCAATAACCCTATTAGATATCTCGATGTATCTCTGGACTCAGATAGCCTCATGTCTATACTGTCTAAAAGCGACTTTAGGGAGGTAGCAGATAAGCTAATTTTCCCATTCGTCTTATCACCCAGCATATTAGCGATGGGCGCGAGAAGTCTTGGCGGTCGTTGTTTGGTGAGCCGCTGTTTATATAGACTTCTGTGTTGTGAAATCCAAGCCACTTCAGGACTTAAGAGTGCTATTTTTCGAACGATAAAAACTAATCCAAAAAGAAAGACCCCCAGTATCATCCCGTTCAACGCGGCATTCGCCATGAAGGCATGCCCTATCGGTATTATTAAAAAACTAGCAATTACAAGTATCACCAATACAAATAGCAAAACCCTAATTAGATAGTGGTTCATATTTGTCACATTTAGCCTCGCTATTAACAGCCTTTAATCTTCTTTTAGCAAGTATGCGCGTTTCGGTTAATTAAGTAAAACTATATCAACTCGATTAGATAATTCGCCGTCCATATTATTTCCTAAAGCTCGGACAGTTATTTTGTTTGCCTCTGCACCCATTTTTATCAAAAATGATCTTACTGAAATGGCTCGCATCAGCGAAACTCGCCGAGCATTACTGGAGTTTTTATCCGACGAATATGCGATCAACTGAAATCGCTGATTTTCGTCGAAACCTATAGATTTCATCTCAGCCTTGAGTTTAGATAAATCCTTTTCTCCCGCCTTCTGTGCTAAAGGGCTAAATAATATCACAAATTTTTCATGGTCGAGTTTTGCTTCTTTTATCGGAGTGCGCGGTATAACCTTCGCGACGACTTGCTTTTTAGTCTCTTTTTTGACGACAATCGGCACTTTGCCATCTTGGGATTTGTTTTTTGACTGATTAGTAGTATGTCTTGACGTCTTAGATTTTGGTTTATCGGCAATTACTTTTGAGTTTTTAAAAGAAGAGCCAGTGGGTTTCTCCGCTGTTTTTTTAGTAAGTTTTTTTATTCGATCAGAGGATAAATATTTCGCAGGCTCCTGTTGGGCTTGCGGTTGTCGTCGAAATGAAGCTATTGGTTGGCGTGATTGTACAAACTGGGTTAATGACTCCATATTTACCTCAATGGTCTGGGTTCGCGCACTCCCAATAATGACCGTTTCTTGTGCCTTAGATTGGTTTTTCGTCCCTGATAGGCTAATCCCAAAAATCACAAGAAACACAAATAAGAGGATATTCATTTTAATCCTCGTAATCATATCCACGTACTCCAACGAAAATGAAATTTACGTTAAAATCTATCTCAAAAAGCATCGGTTCACAACGTATTCAGTCGAGTTATTATACAGGGCTTATTTATCTGCTAAGCTATCATCCTTGGTTTTTGCTTTTATTAGTCCCAACAATCTATGATGGATACGTGCGTTAGCAGCCAATATCTCTTTTTTTTCTATCATTTTTATACCACCACTTATATCGGTGATATAGCCTCCAGCCTCTCTTACTATTATAATGCCTGCGCTCAACTCCCAGGGATGGGTTTGAGAGTGCAAACAACCGTCCAGTCGGCCGGCAGCGATGTAAGCGAGATCTAAAGATGTTGATCCCAAATTTCTGACCATGCCCGAAGATGTAGCAATTTTATCTATATATTGATTATAACGCTCATAAGGATATGTTTCGGGGTGATCGCCGATTGCTATAACACAGTCAGCAATATCACGGCGTTCTGATATTCGTATTCTAGTATCATTTAAAAAAGAGCCAACTCCCTTTTCAGCCCAAAACAGCTCATCTCGAGTTGGATCGTATACGGTTCCAGCCACTAGTTCTCCATCTTCTTCGAGGCCAATGGATATTGCCCAATGTGGAATTCCATGAAGAAAATTAGTGGTTCCATTGAGTGAGTCTACAACCCATTTCCGGTTTTTAGGATCCCTGCTTTCGATAATCTTAGATCCCTTAAATACAAGTCCATAATCGGGTCTTGCGTGTATCAGCGCCTCGCTTATTTTCCTATGCGATGCAGCGTTTGCTGTTTTGACAAAATCTTTGGGACCTCTCCGGGATGCTTGGAGTTGTTCGACCTCTCCAAAATCACGCAAGAGTGTCCTCGATGCTTTGTAGCAGGTCTTAGACATGACGTTGATTATTGCGGTTCTTGTTGCCATCGGGTCTCCAATAAAAAGAAAGACTGGAGCTAGTCTTTAGCTCTTTCTACATAACTGCCGTCTTCGGGTTTTATCACGACACGGGTCCCGGTCTCGATATGGGGCGGCACCATTATGCGCGCACCGTTTTCTAGAACAGCCGGTTTGAAAGAGGAGGACGCGGTTTGTCCCTTTACTACTGCATCAGCTTCAACGACTTCAAATATGACGGTATCTGGCAAAACTACCGATAAAGCCTCACCCTCGTAACTTTCAATTGTTACATCCATACCATCTTGTAAATAAATCAACTTATCACCTAATAACCCCGAATCAATCATTGATTGTTCAAAGGTTTCAGCGTTCATAAATGTTAATGTGCCCCCGTCACGAAACAGAAATTGTGCTTTTTCTTGTTCTAAACGAACTCGTTCTACTTGCTGATCCGCACGAAATCTTTCGTTAAGTTTACTTCCATTTCGAATATCCTTTAACTCAACTTGATTGAAGGCGCCTCCTTTCCCGGGTTTTACAGCTTGCGTTTTAACAGTTACCCAGAGCCGATTGTTATGCTCTATAACATTGCCAACACGAACTGCATTTCCGTTTATCTTCATTTCGAAGCTCCGTTGAGATTTAAAGATACCGTCGGCGTTTTAGCAGGGTGATGACATCCTGTCCATGAAGCATTGTGCTAACTACGTTCTAGTAGTTCTATATGCTGTTTTCAAAAGCTTTATTAAAGGCCTTCACTGCAGCTGCCTCACCTTCTGGATGATCCCAAATGCCGCCAATTACAGCCAGAAAATCAACCCCCGCACTAATGAGAGGCTGGCAATTTTTAGTTGTTATGCCACCGATTGCCACGGAGGGTACTGTAGTCATCTCCTTCCACCACCGCACTGTCTCTAATTGTGCTGGAGTTGTTTCTAGTTTTGTGTTTGTAGGGAAAAATGCCCCAAATGCAACATATTCGGCACCATTCTCAGCGGCTTCTACTGCAAGATGTCTAGAATTTTTGCAGGTAACTCCAATGATGAGATCCTGCCCAATCATTCCTCGTGTTGTTTTATAATCAGCATCGTCTTGACCGATATGTACACCGTCGCACCCTGTTATCACGGCTAGATCAGGCCTGTCATTCATTATCAGTGGTATTCTATAGTTATGACAAATTGGCAGAAGCATCTCCGCAGCCATTTTAATTGCTTCGTCTTCGACATTTTTCAGGCGTAATTGCATACACGCAACAGGTCCCGCATCAAACGCTGCATTCACTCGATCTAAAAACGATTTTGGATCAAAGTTAGGTGGTGTGATTAAATAAAGTTGACAATTTGGTTTGTGATTCATTCTTTAAAATAAAGGTCAGAACGTAACATTCTTTATTCTTTGTGTTTGTATATATTTATAATCTTGTTCAGCATTGAGATTGCCTCTATCCTAGGACGCTGAAATGTATTGCGACCTATTATTGATCCTGAGGCTCCTCCATCTCGCAGTTGGGAAATTTCAGCAAATAATCCTTCTAAATCTTTTGCTTCACCTCCCGAAAATACAACTAGTCTCCTTCCATTAAAGGACGATTGCACCACATGCTTTATGCGATCACTTAAGGTATCAATTTTTATTCCATTATTTTCGTAGGCCTTCTTGGCAGCGTCTAATTCGAGATGGTTCGTGGGAGGTTTTACTTTTATTATATGGGCGCCAGCTAGCGCCGCCATGTGAGCAGCATATGCAACTATGTCAATAGCAGTCTCCCCTTGCTTAGACAGGCCTCCACCGCGAGGATAAGACCAAAGCACAACTGCTAACCCGAATGCTTTTGCTTCTTCAGCTATTTCTTTGAAATCAGTCATCATGTCGAAAGCAGCATCCGAACCTGGATAAATGGTATAACCCACAGCAGAACAACCTAGTCGCAGAGCTTCTTGAACTGAACCCGTTATCGCTTGGTTGGGAGCATCTTTTTCACGGGAAAGACTGTTAGAGCTATTCAGTTTCATTATTGTCGGTATCTGTCCCGCAAAAGAGTCTGCGCTTGCCTCTATCATTCCAAGGGGAGCTGCATGCGCAGACAATCCTGCATCCAGGGTCAATTGGAAATGATAACGCGGATCGTAGGCGTCAGGGTTTGGTGCAAAGCTCCTTGCCGGTCCGTGTTCAAAACCTTGATCAACTGGCAATATCACTATCTTGCCCGTTCCACCTAGTCGACCTTGCATCAAAATTCGTGCTAAATTTGCCTTTGTGCCGGGTGAATCGCTCTCATAATTATCAAGTATTTTTTTTACGGCTCTAGTAATTCTCATTTTTGTTCTTCCCTCGTTTCTTGAAACCTAAACTAATCTATTCATATTGTCTTGGCTACGATCGCAGCGGTGTCGGACATACGGTTTGAAAAACCCCATTCGTTATCGTACCAAGATAAAACTCTCACTAATCCACCATCAATCACTTGAGTTTGACTTAGATCAAATGTTGAACTGTGTGGATTGTGATTGAAGTCGACAGATACTAAAGGTTCGTTATTTGTGCCAAGCACGCCCTTTAATGGTCCTGTCTCGGAAGCTGATATAATTGCTCCGTTTATCTCGGCAATGGAAGTACTACGTTTAGGAATAAATTTAAAATCTATGAGGCTTACGTTGGATGTGGGTACTCGAATAGCTGTGCCGTCTAGTTTCCCCAGTAGTTCGGGCATTACTAATCCTACCGCTTTTGCGGCTCCTGTGGATGTAGGTATCATAGACGTCGCTGCGGAACGTGCTCTATGCAAATCGCCATGGTAGGTGTCCAGGGTTGGTTGGTCACTCGTGAACGCGTGAATAGTAGTCATGTAACCCGACTCGATGCCGATTGCGTTGTTTAAAACAAAGGCTACAGGTGCTAAACAATTAGTAGTGCAAGAAGCGTTAGAAATTACTGTGTGGTCAGAGGTGATTTTATCATGGTTCACTCCATAAACTACAGTCAAATCGGCTCCGTTTGCGGGGGCAGATATCACGACCCTTTTAGCACCAGCATCGAGGTGCATAGCTGCCTTTCCACGATCGGTGAAAATACCCGTGCATTCGAAGACGATGTCTACATTTAACGCCTTGTGAGGTAGTTGTGCAGGATCCCGTTCGGCGGTCACTTTAATAGGACCCTTGCCTAGATCAATTGTGTCTTCTTTTACAATAATTTCGCCTGGAAAAGGACCATGGTTGCTATCCCACTTTAGCAAATGAGCATTTGCTTCTACTGAGCCAAGATCATTTATAGCAACGACTTTTAAATCATCTCTATTACTCTCATATAGAGCTCGTAAGACTAAACGACCAATCCGGCCAAATCCATTAATTGCAACGTTTACAGCCATATTCTTCCTCCTAGCATTTATTTTTGTTTGTTACGTACTTATTAGTTATTAGAAAATTAACTCTTAGCTGCTTCAATTATGGCGTCTTTTGTTATATGAAAATGCTCATACAAGCCAGTGGCTGGTGCTGAGGCACCAAACCCATCCATTCCAATAAAATGGTCTTTATCTGAAAGTTTTTTGTCCCA
>QBVV01000082.1 GCA_003284265.1 SAR116 cluster bacterium AG-313-A07 | reverse complement strand
GCAACAACGGTTTTTAATTTGGACGCAACGAAAATCATGCGACCATCGGATGAGAAAGCTGGACTAATAATTCTCGACCCTCCATACAAAAGCGGATTGTCCATACAATGTGCAAACCAGCTCAGAACTCATGGTTGGATTGACAAAAAAACCCTAATTGTTCTTGAACATGCAACAAAAGAGATAATTGGAATACCAAAGTGGATGGCAACTTTAGAAAGTCGCCGGTATGGGTCGACGTGCCTTACCTTTTTGAGATGCGACGAGAATTAAAAATTATACTCGACTAGCATTTGAATTAATCCATTGTTTCCAGCCAATCTTCAATCAAACGTCTGGCTATTGAGTCTGGTCTGGGCAGGGACTTACCATGCGCAGAAAAATTACGTAAGTCGTTAGCTTCAAACCATTGTACATCCTCCACCTCCTCATCGTTTCTGCGAATGAACGTTGATTTGGCCTCCGCATAAAATCCTAACATTATTGAACCAGGAAACGGCCATGGCTGAGATGAATGGTATCGAACATCTGAAACATCAATATTCGCTTCCTCCCATACCTCTCGGGCAACCGCTTCCTCTAATGTTTCGCCGGGCTCCAGGAATCCAGCGAGCGTTGAATACATGCCAGGTTTCCATATTTTTTGCCGCCCCAACAACGCTCTTTTACCATCATGCACTAACATTATAACAGCAGGGTCTGTCCGAGGGAAAACTAGTTGCCCACAATTTGGGTCGTTACAGTTTATTTGGTGACCTGCTTTGGTCACATGGGTTTTTCCACCGCAGACCCCACAATATTTATTCTTTGTATGCCAGAATAACAATGCTCGGTTATATGCTAAAAGAGAGCCCTCAAAGCGCTCCAAAAGTGGACCAAATTCCCGCAAATCAAGGAAAACCCCGGCTTCCGGGATCATATTATAAAATTGCTCTTTATCACTTGAAGATAGATCGACACCTACGTATGGCGTCCCCTTTTTTTCGCCCAGAAAAACTATGTTGTCAGCTTTTTGGATTATCTCATCAAGTGATTTTAACTCTAAAATGCTAGCGCTCGGCTTATCGGGTATGGTAATATTGACCATCGATTGTGACCGCCACGACAAGATAACTTTTGCATTACCTTGTTGTAGGATTTTTTCAAACCACTCGTCATCGAGGCGTGTATGAGCTGCTCTATCTAAACCACTGAAACCATAAAAATTTGGTTTCTTGTTCATAAGATGCAGAGGATAAGATTCGGACATAAAATTACCTTTAAAGAATAGGTCTATCAGCATTAAACTGGAGTACTTAACAGAACGTAAACCGTAACCGTGGATAATTAAATTCACAACAGATATTGCAAACAAACCTACAAAATTATTATGTTATCCAAGGAGTAAAATTATGCGTGGCGTATTAGTTGAAGAATACACTGATTTTGATAATCTTAAATTACACAAATGCCCATCCCCTATATTATATCCAGAAGGCGTAAGAATAAATATTCAGGCTGCTGGTGTTAGCTTTGCCACAAGCCTAGTGGTAGCAGGGAAGTATCAACGCAAGCCCCCATTACCCTTTATTCCTGGCACTGAGTGCGCAGGTTATGTGTCAGAAGTTGGAGACAATGTTAGAGGAGTAAATGTCGGTGATCGCGTCTGCGCAGTTTTGGACTGGGGAGGCCAGGCGGAGGAAGTTGTGGCTCACTCAGCTAATGTTTTTCATATTCCTAATACCTTAGATTTTAATAAAGCTATTTGTTTCACAAACTCCTATTTAACCTCTTATGCGGCATTGGTATGGCCACACCTTCTCAATGTACAAAAAGATCAAGTTGTTTTAGTGCATGGCGCAACTGGAGGAGTTGGCATAGCTGCCATAGAGATAGCAAAAATAAAGGGTGCAAAGGTAATCGCAACGGTAGGCTCACCCGAGAAGGAAGTGATCGCCAAAAAGCATGGTGCGGATCATACAATCAATTACTCTGAATTTGGGTTTCGAAAACTAGTTCTAGAAATTACTGATGGTCGAGGGGCTAACATTGTGTACGATCCAGTAGGCGGAGAGGTATTTGCTGAATCTTTAAGATGTATTGCTCCTGAGGGACGCATTATGCCAGTTGGGTTCGCGGCGGGCACTATCCAAAAAATACCAGCTAATATTTTATTAGTTAAGAACATTACAGTAACAGGGCTCAACCTTGGATACTATTTTGGGTGGAGCCCAGTAGATATGCGCGAATATTATGCAGACCAAATGGCAAATAGTATGCAAGAGCTTTTCAAATGGTTTGAATCTGGGTTATTAAGCCCACGTGTAAGCCATACCTTCGCTTTAGATAATTTTCAGATGGCTATGCAAACCGTTTTACAGCGTAAAGCCCAAGGGCGGGTCGCCTTAGTCTTGGGTGAAGAAGCAAAAAGACTAGGCATAGAATAATAGGTTTAAAGAAAGATAAATAATGTCAAATGAGAACCCAGCTCTTTTCGAGCAACTCCAACTTCGTCAATTAACACTACCAAATCGAATTATTATTGCGCCAATGTGTCAATACAGTGCAGATGAAGGAAAAACGACCGATTGGCATTTAATTCATCTGGGTAATTTAGCACAATCCGGTTGTGGAATGTTGATACTTGAAGCAACGGCCGTTGAACCGCGCGGGAGGATTACCCATGGTTGCCTGGGGTTATATGATGATGAAACAGAAAGCACATTATCAAGAGTAGTTGAGGCTTGCAAGAAGTATGGCAACACACCAATAGGAATACAACTTGGTCATGCTGGACGAAAAGCATCAGCCCATCCACCACAAAACGGCGGGGCCCCATTGAAGCTAGATGAAGATAGTTGGGAGACGATTGCACCGTCTGACATTCCATTCGCCAATGATTGGCATCGCCCGAGGCAAATGGATCGTAGTTTAATGAAACACGTGATTGAAGCTCATGTGCAAGCCGTGCACCGTTGCGAAAGAATTGGTTTTGATGCTGTGGAACTGCATGGTGCTCACGGATACCTGGTGAGTTCATTTTTGTCTCCGATAGCCAATCAGAGGACTGACGAGTACGGTGGGCCAATGCAGAATAGGATGCGCTTTCCACTCGAACTTTTTGCCGCAATGCGGGAAGCCTGGCCAGCAACAAAACCAATGGGTGTTCGGTTTAACGGAACAGATTGGGATGATAAGGGGCTCTTACTAGAAGAGGCAATAGAATTTGGTCAGGCACTAAAAAAACTTGGCTGCGATTTTTTTGATATATCGGGTGGTGGTAACAATTTATCGCGCCCCGAAGTCAAACCTGCCTATCAGGTTCAATTTGCTACAGCAATTAAGAGAGCAACTGGAATTCCTACGATGGCCGTAGGGATGATACGAGACCCACATCTAGCAGAAAAACTCATTTCAGAGGGAGCTTGCGATATGATTGCAATTGCGCGTGGTTTTCTTTTTGAGCCACGGTGGTCATGGAAAGCTGCATACGAATTAGGAGCCACTTGCGATTATCCAGCCCAGTACGCTCGCGCTAATCCACTTCTATGGCCACAGGCATTCCCAGACAACCAAGAATTAAATGATACCGCGCTTGACTGGGAAGTTGGTGCCGCTCCTCATATAATGGTTCCCAAAAATTAAACATACCATAACCAACTACCAAGCAAGCGTAGCAAATAAATCCCCAATTACCTCTATTAAATGTTAATAAGGGTACATAGAGATTAAGCATAATTTGGAACTACATTGCCATTAACTAATTTAATTGTCTTAGCACTCATCCAAGGCCTGACAGAATTTCTGCCTATATCTTCCTCTGGCCATCTTATAATCGTCCCAAATTTAATAAATTGGCAGGACCAGGGTTTGGTTATTGATGTAGCCGTGCATGCAGGTTCCTTGTTAGCAGTTATAATCTATCTATGGCGAGACTTATGGAGCATAACTGCAGCGTTAATCGATTTTCGTAATCTACAACAGAGTCCAGATCTGAAATTAGCCAAATTGATAATAATCGCCTCAATACCAGTAATGATACTGGGTCTTATAATTTCCCTTATCTCAGATAATCTAATGCGCAGTGTTGAGGTAATAGGTTGGGCAACACTAGTATTCGGTATTTTATTGGGGATATCAGATAAAATAGGGCTGTCAGTAAGTGATCTCCGCCATATGGGAATTGGGGATGCTGTTTTAATTGGAATCAGCCAAACGTTAGCCTTGATCCCTGGGTCAAGTCGCGCAGGCTTGACTATTACTATGGCTAGATTTCTTGGATATGATAGAAAAACTGCTGCGCGATTTTCTCTTTTACTCGCAATTCCTGCAATATTGGGAGCAAGCACTTTAAAAGGAATTGAGGTCGTAGAAGCTAATAATCTAGTACTTGGCATAGACGCATTAATTGCAGGCTCTGTATCATTTTTAGCTGCTTTAGCTTCAATTTCTATAATGATGGCATGGCTAGACCGGTCAGGATTCATGCCATTTGTTATTTATAGAATTATTTTAGGAGCGGCTCTATTAACCTGGGTTTACGCCCTATCATAGTACCTGAATAATATTGCTTCCGCGGTAAGTTACAGGTACGTCGGCAGTATAAGCTTGCAATCAGTCGCCGATATGTCGAGGTCTGACAAGGTTAGGGCTTCTTTGCTAACAATGTTGTCACGTTTCAGAAGTTCCAATTGATCACAAGTCAACACGGGATTTGGTAGTTTTTCCATACAACGAGCTTGCAATTGGGCTAGCCAAAACGGAAGGTTCCATAATAAACGGCGTTTCTTACTAATCTGCATAGTAAGGTCTATTAACTCTTTGAATGAGTAAATCGACGGACCACCGAGCTCGTACAGTTTACCATTTGTCTCTGTAGTATCAAGTACCCTCATAACTGCACTCGATACATCTTTTACATATACTGGTTGAAACAGTGTTTTCCCACCACCTATCAGTGGGAGAAAGGGAGAAAGAGTTGCCATTCGTGAAAATTTATTAAAGAAATTATCATCTTTACCAAATACGATACTCGGCCTCAAAATGGTCGCCTCCGGAAACTTTTCCAATAACAATTCTTCGCCCATAGCTTTAGAAGATGCATATTTAGAAAGTGAAAATCGATCAGCCCCCAATGCCGAGATATGCACTAACTTCTTTACACCGGCTTTTCTAGCCTCTTCACTAATTATTCCGGGAGCATTTGCTTGGACAGCGTCGAAAGTATTGTTTCTGGACTCAAACAAAATTCCTACCAAAGACACTACCGCATCTGCTTGCTGGATTACTTTTTTAATATCACTGCGATTTGTCACATCCGTTTGAATGATGTTAACACTGCCAGTACCTTCGATCTTTTCTAAAAATCTTGCTTTTCTGGGATCACGGCAACCGACTACCACATTAACATTATTACTAACTAAACTTGTAACAATTTCACGACCGATGAAGCCACTACCCCCTAAGACTACAACTTTATTTTTTTTCAAAATAATCTCCCTAGAGAACCCATTCAATTCAACAATATATATCTGCGAGCGTTTTCACCAATGAGTTTTTTCAAAGAACTCACAACAAATTTTTACAATCTAATTTAGAGTCCCTAAGCATATAGCTAAAAATTATTTTCGCATTTCAAGTCCAAATCGAGTATTATTTCTGTTTTAGGCCCAGGTGGCGAAATTGGTAGACGCGCTGGCTTCAGGTGCCAGTGACTTAAAAGTCGTGGAAGTTCGAGTCTTCTCCTGGGCACCATCCTTTTTACTAACATATTGATATTACTGTATTTATTCGGATTAATTCGATGAGGGTAGTAATTTCGGGTGTTAAATCAGGTTCCTTATACATATAAAAAACGAGGTATATTCTATTATAATCGGATGGTTCCAAGTGATTTAGATGATCATTACGAATCTAGGAGAGTTAATTTCTCTCTGAGGACTAAGTCTATAAGAACCGCCCGTCAGTCAGCGAGTTCTGTTTCATTAAAACTTGAGGGTTATTGGCAATATCTTCGATTGAATAAGACTAGTTTACCAGGATCGAACCTAATTAGGACTAATAGTAGGAATAATACTACCTCCCCTACTCATCCCTTTTCTGGCGCTGTGCAGTTATATTTAGATCTCAAAGGTCTGAATAAAGCCAAAACATTCCACTCAGCTGCTAATAGAGCTTGTTCTTATCTAACCCATTGTTGTGGCGATAAAGATCTGACTGACTTTAGCCGATCTGATGCAACTGCATTTCGTGATTAT
>QBVV01000081.1 GCA_003284265.1 SAR116 cluster bacterium AG-313-A07 | reverse complement strand
TGACCTTTTTTAGTCCACTCGGATACTGCGGTTAAGACATCATCGTTTAATTCGGAGTCGAACTTTGCTTCCATTTCAATTTACCTTGTTCTTAGTTTCTAATTCTACTTCACGTAGTTTTTTAATCCACCCCTGCATTTGACTTCTATTATCAAAATTGTTTGTTCCAAGTGCCTGTGCCAGTTCTGTTAGGCTATTTAGTGAGTGCACAGGCCTAAACTCATGAACATTAGGTAAAATTGCTCTCACTCCCATAGATCGTGGTGAAAACTGATCAAACCGTAGTAGCGGATTCAACCATATTAAACGATTGCATGATCGTTTTATTTTATCAACTTCTTTGCTTAAGCCAACACCTGAATCTCTATCCAGACCGTCAGAGATCAATAAAACTATTGAGCCTCTACTTAAAACGCGGCGAGCCCAATTAAAATTAAAATCATGAAGACATTCACCTATTCGAGTACCACCGGACCAGTCATTTACAGCTTGACTGGCTTTTTCTAGTGATTCATCGACATCCTTACTCCGCAAATACCTAGTGACATTTGTTAAACGTGTACCAAATAAAAAAGTGAATACTTCTGAGCGAGCGTTCGTAAGTGTATGCATGAAATGTAATAACATTCGGGAATATCGCGTCATTGAACCCGAAATATCACATAATGCTACTAGGGCAGGGGGTTTCGTGCGAATGGTTTTATATTTCAGCGGTATATCGTCTCCGGCTCTTTTCATTGATGCGCGCAATGTACCCCTAAGGTCTATGATCCCTCTAGATGAGTTCATCGTGTGGCGTCGGCTTGGAATTTCTTTTAAAGGCATCTGTAAATGAGATATTGCCGATTTAGCAGCCTCTAGTTCGACCACTGTCATTTTCTCGAAATCCATCTCTTGTAAAATTTCTTGATTAGAAAAAGTCATCGTCGCATCTAATTCAATTTCTTGTTCGTCGACTTTATCTTGATTTCGTTTTTCTTGCTCCCGCTCTTTATGCAATGCATCGCTTACACGTCTTATAACCTCCTCATTAGGTTGATCGGGTTGATTAGTTTTGAATGCTGGTAAAACCATTTGCATCATTCTCTCTAGAAGATGCGGATTTTTCCAGAATATATGGAATGCTTGATCAAATATCTCTCTCTGATCTATGCGTGTCACATAGACGGCATGGAGTGTCCAATAAAATATCTCACGATCTGTGATGCCTATTTCTGCGACAGCTTCTGTGGCTTTTATAATCTGCCCTGACCCTATAGGAAGACCAGCTGCTCTAAGAATTCTACCAAAATTCAGTATATTTTGGGCAAGTCGACCTTCTTCGTTGCCCATTGCTATTTTTTCGCCTAGCTTCGGATTATTCATTTGCAGACGTCCACCTAGTTTAACTCATTGATAGTTCTGATCGGACTTCAGTTAATAGTGTGTTTGCCTCGCTCCCTTGGATTTTTGCAATGTCGTCTTGATATTTAAGTAAAACACCAAGTGTACTATCTATGGAGTTTGCGTCTAATGATAAATAATCCAATTGAACCAGTGCGTGCGTCCAATCTATAGTCTCGGCCACCCCCGGTTGTTTAAATAAATCAGTTTTACGAAGTTTCTGTACGAAATGCACAACTTGTTTTCTTAATATTTCCGGGGCATGGGGAGCTTTAATCTGGAGTATCTCGAGTTCCCTAGATGCCTCAGGGTAGTCAACCCAGTGATAAAAACACCGGCGTTTAAGTGCATCATGTATTTCTCTGGTGCGGTTAGAAGTAATAATAACAATTGGGGGGGACTCAGCCTTAATTACCCCCATTTCGGGAATAGTAATTTGATACTCGGATAAAACCTCAAGTAAGTAAGCTTCAAAAGGCGCGTCGGTTCTGTCTAATTCATCAATAAGTAAAACTGGGGGACCTAATGGGTCCGTTTCTAGTGCTTTTAGTAATGGTCGTTTAATCATGAATTCAGACGTGAATAGATCTTGTGCTAAAGTTTTTTGATCTGAATTTTTCATAGCCTCTGAAAGCCTTATTTCCAGCATTTGCCTGGAGTAGTTCCATTCAAAAACGGCTGAATTAACGTCTAATCCTTCATAACACTGTAGACGAATGAGATTTCTATTCAAACTGGCGGCTAATACTTTGGCTATTTCGGTCTTTCCTACGCCTGCCTCCCCTTCCAAAAAAAGTGGGCGGTTTAGAGCAAGAGCTAGGTGAAGAGCTGTTGTCAAAGCGGTATCTGCAATATAAGAGCCATTCAGAAGTATTTGTTCGGTTTCTTTTATGGAGTTACTGGACATCATTTGCCAATCTAATATAGGGCTTGGATCAATGTATTTAACAGATCTGTAAAACTTTTGAATTAATGCAACTATATGTAGTGAAAAGTACTTTTAATCTAGTTTTCAATAAAACTTTTTCTACAATAGATCACTCCTTCTTACTCTAACATAATTTGATGGTTAAAATATAATGAGAACAATATATTAAAGAAATAAATTCAATCTATTTCTATGTCCCTTTATAAAGCGTTATTAGATCTACTATAATTAACATTTTTCAAACCGCATCGCTCTTCTATGCATTATAAAACAAGCATGAATTTTAGAATTCAAGCTTGTTAGAGGTTAGTCTTTTTCAAATCCATTGTTGTCAATGTGTTAATATACTATTACCTCTTTTGATAATTATACATGGAAATTATTTAGCAATTCGGTATGCCTAATTTTAGGCTCTCAGGATAAGTCGGATGTCTGCTACAAACTGATATAAGGACAATTAAATTATTATGAACACAATCCCTATGATCGAAACTGGTTATTCAAAATTAAACGCCGTTGAAGATGCAGTATCTCAAAGGCGTTCGCTACGTGGGTTTTTGGACAAACCTGTTGATCGCGAGGTAGTCGAAAGGATCCTAACTATGGCGGGAAGGGCGCCAAGTGGCACCAATATGCAGCCATGGGTTGGTCACGTTTTAACTGGTGAAGCTCTTAAAAGGTTTGGGGGTGGGCTAATGGATGCTGCAAATGACCCTGATATTAAGAAGGAATCAGAATTTCCGTATTACCCAGATAAATTTTTTGAGCCGTATAAGGCAAGGCGTCGAAAAGTGGGCTGGGATTTATACGGATTATTAGGTATCGAAAAAGGAGATTTCGAGAAGACTAAAGCTCAACATGATCGAAATTTAGTGTTTTTTGATGCTCCAGTCGGAATGATGTTTACTATCCATCGTGACTTAAAAATTGGAAGCTGGCTTGATTTAGGTATGTTTTTACAAAATATAATGATCTTGGCACGAAGTCACGGATTGGAAACATGCCCGCAGGCTGCCTTCTCTCATTTTCATGAAACAATTAGAAAATACATTGATATAGGTGATGACTACATTGTCGTTTGCGGAATAGCCATGGGATATGCAGATTGGAGCCGGCCAGAGTGTTCTTTGGTAGCTGAACGTGAACCCTTAGCTAATTATGTTACGTTCCAGGATAATTAATTGTTATGGAAAAAGAAAAGAAGGCCTAAGCGATTTTGTTAGGCCTTCTTTTATAATTTGTCTTACTTAACTTGCCGCTGCTACAGCTCTTTTTGCCATAGTGACGATTAGGCTTGCTCTATAATCACTTTGCGCATGAATATCTGACAATAAGTCGTCTGGTGAAATAGTAGAGTTATCTAAAGCTGAAGGACTGAAAGACCCAGCGAGTGCGCTTTCGATTTCTGCCGCCCTAAATACTCCATTATCTCCAGCTCCGGTCACAGCTACTCTTACTTCTGCGCCAAATTTAGCTACAAAAACTCCAACAATTGCGTAACGCGATGCAGGATTGGGAAATTTCATATACGCTGCGGTGTCAGGCTTGGGAAAATTCACCGATGTTATCAATTCTCCTTCTTCTAAGGCTGTTTCGAACATGCCTGTAAAAAAATCATCGGCTTGGATTTCCCTTTGATTTGTTTTAATTGTTGCATTCAGAGCCAAGCATGCTGCGGGGTAATCAGCGGCTGGATCATTATTTGCCACGGATCCTCCAATTGTGCCGCGATTTCTAACTTGAGGGTCCCCAATCCCTTCTGCAAGATGCGCCAATGCTGGGATCGCACTAAGGACCTCTGAAGAGCTTGCGACGGCAGCGTGTGTCGTCATCGACCCTATCGACACCTCGTTGGAAACGTCAATTGAGCTTAGGTCTTGAACACCAGCTATATCTACAATATCTGAAGGTGAGGCTAGTCTTTGTTTTAATGTAGGTAACAAAGTTTGACCACCTGCCATATAGGTTCCATCTTCTGCTCCCTGATGGACTTTTACAGCCTCATCAATGTTGGTTGCTTTGTGATAATTAAAATCATGCATTTTTTTTATCCTTACCGAATATGGTGTTGTTCAATTTCAAGAGGATGCCTTTGCATTTTGTATTGTCTGCCAAACTTTGCTGGGCGTAGCAGGCATTGATATATCCTTAACTCCCATATCAGACAGGGCATCCACTATCGCGTTGATTACAGCGGGTGGTGAACCGATAGCACCTACTTCTCCTACACCTTTAACACCCAAGGTATTATGGGTGCATAGTGTAGACTGGGTTCCCACTTTGAAATTGGGAACGTTGTCTGCCCTAGGCATAGTGTAATCCATATAAGAGCCCGTAAGCAGTTGACCGTCTGCATCGTAAGAGCATCCTTCGAGCAGGGCTTGTCCTATTCCCTGAGCTACTCCGCCGTGAACTTGTCCTTCAACAATCATAGGATTAATCACCCGTCCTATATCGTCTACTGCTGTAAAGTTTGTCACTTCCGTTACACCTGTTTCCGGATCAACCTCGACCTCGCAGATGTGACAGCCTCCCGGAAATGTGAAATTGGCCGGATCATAAAATGCTGTTTCATCCAGCCCTGGTTCTAATTCGTCATGAGGGAAATTGTGAGGAACATAGGCTGTTAGGGCAACCTCACCAAAAGCCATTGATCTGTTATTAGCTTATGAGGACCACCGGGCCTGTACACATTATCATCAGAGAACCCAGGAGCACTTATAAAATCAACTTTTTCAACCAGCGTTCTTGGAGTGTGTTCTAATCTAAATAAAATGACCCGTGGAACCACAAAATAAAGGTACCCTGATCCAAAGGACCCAGGAAAGCGAGCCTTAGGTTGGCCATAATCTCCAACAGAAACCAGATTAACGTTGGCTTTGCCATCAATTTGGGCGCCACTTAGGAAAAATGCATCCATCCTTCCCTGCCCTGCAACATCAAAAATTTCTTTTCCGCCATCACTAAAAAAGTTGTTATCCTCACTCCCCAGGATTGAAACCCGCATTTCACCATTGCTTCTCGAGCGGGCTAAAAGCGCTGCCGCACCAGGTATCGGAGAGGATGCGCCAACAGCAACATGGCGCAAACCATCTAGGTTTTCTGCGATAGATTCGATTAGAATTTCTTCTAGACAGACATCTTTCATTGCGTTATTCGGCTGCCTCCGCAGCAGCCTCTAATACAAACTCTTCTAAATACTGCTGGAACCCCTCATCAGTTTTAGCAAGCTCAACGTAGCGTCGCAGGTGTTCATGGTCTGGGTTATATCCACCTGGTATTCCCAATGGCCAAGCGCCTTTATTAGCTTCCGTAATACCGCTGATGTAAAGCCCGGGTATGGTAGCGGCTTTCATTTTCAAATCGTCCATCAGGTTTCCATCAACGATTTCCTCTACAGTGACAAAAGTTTCTGATGCAGCATGAGCCATTAACATTTGTTCGCGTCGAACGCCAACCCATACATTTCCATATTTATCACCAATTGGTGCGTGTATAAGGGCAACATCCGGCTTTAATGCGGGCAGGTAGACTACCGGGTCATTTTCAGCAAACGGATTGTCTCCGACTTTCCAATCCTTGCGGTGAGCTAGAATATCACTACCTATTAGTCCCCTAAGTGGAATAAAAGGTATTCCCTTTTCAGAAGCTTGCAAAGCAGCGTGGATCGCAGGGCAAGTCGCATCCATCATATTTATCTCTGCTCTTTTTATCGCTGCGGTGAACCTTGGCGCTAATCCATATTCCGACAACGTAACAGCTGCGGTTTCAAGGGTATCAACGCACCCTGCTCCAATAAGCATGTCCGCCTGAAAACCAAGAGACGGAACACCAACTAAATGTAAGCCCTTAACTTTCCGCCTTATTAGTGCCCGCACAGCTGTCAGAGAACAATACGCATAGTCTGGCGGGAGTGCTACTTTTGCTCCATCTGGGATACGGCGAGCCAATTCATCAATAGTTAATTTATTTGCAAGCATTAACATTACCCAAAGTAATTA
>QBVV01000080.1 GCA_003284265.1 SAR116 cluster bacterium AG-313-A07 | reverse complement strand
TACAATCTTCAGCCATTAGTTCATTATGAACCCATCAAAAACTGTTTGAAATACGTTTTCTAGACATGTAATTCGAGCAAACTTTATTTAGATTTATGAAAAGCGATTTTCAGTTTCTACACCCCGAGAACAGTAGAACACCAGCAATATAATTGCTCCGATGATTGGGATAAAAGCTACTAATAGCCACCAGCCTACTCGGTTAGTATCGTGAAGACGCCTGACGGATACAGCTATGTATGGGATTATGGTTGCCAACCAAAAAATACCCGACATATATCCAATGCCGCTGCCTGGGTGTATAGTATATAGGGTTGTATCAAGTATAGTGAGAATAATGTATACAACCAGGTAGAAAAGAACAAATAACCAAAATTCTTTTCTCGATGCCCTGCCCGAAAATTGAGCGTATTTTTTCGTTAAGCACTGAATAATCATATCCATCTATAATTCTCCTGAAAAGACCAGCGGTACGCTCTAGTTCCAGAGCAATTTAAATCACTGTGCCGTCAATATTGCCAGCGCTCTGCTTTGATATTAACAGTAACATACCCATAATAGGACAATTTGTCCGCTATATTATGCACGCTGGGAGGAAATTAGCCAGACATAGATGAAAATTAGTGCATTTTCGATATTACTGCATTCTCTACACTCTGCGTCCATTTATTATTTACTGATTTAGTAAAAGAAATCCCTCAGACGCGCCATTTGTTCCAGAAGATAGACTGTTCGTTGATAAGCACCTCATAACATCCAATCGGGCCAAAGCAATCAAATCAGGTTTCTCGCACTCTTTCCCAACCTTGGGACTTTTATCCATCTTGATGCTGTCGCTTGCGGGGTGCGATGTACGCACAAAGAACAGGTGTAATACAGGATACTATCTATACCCAAACGTGGGGAAGTTGCGGGACTTAGTTGCGAATTAAATGACACCACTCCTACTTAAAACCGCACCGCCGCTTGCCCGTGAATGTATTCGTAAGAAATACTAAGGGTGTTGAGTGAAATCCTACGGTCCGAGTACCCGATAGACACTCGTCCCCCCTCCCATTGTCATGCACACCATTTTCTACTTCCAATCGAACTCTAATCCGTGGCAGACTTTCCCTATGAAACGCGTAACCTCCATCCTCGCGCCCGACTCATTTCCACACTTCGAAGAAGTAACGCAAGGGACAGGTAAAGTTTTTCGGTCAGTTTTACAAAAGGAACCAGTGTACTATATTTTGATATAATTAGAAAATATTCTAAATCGATAAAGTTTTGACTTTATCACACGTTAGTTTTAGACATTCTATAATTTGAAGGTCATATATACCATATCCAATTCTGGGGCATTTAAATTTAATTTCAACAAAATTATTTTCTATACAAAATACTAAATTCGAATTGCTATTAACTGGATCAATATAAGATCTTATATAGCTTTTATTTTCATACCAATCCCAAAATGCTTCATCTTTTGTATTTGGAGACGAAATTTTACTGTCTGTTATAGTAAACAAAAAGTCTGGTAATTCAGTGAAAATAACATCTATCTCTACATAATTTTTTTTCCGGTGTTTTATAGATTTGTGAATTAACGTTCGGCTTTCCAAGAATTTTATAATCGCAGAATCCGGAGACAACTTATCATCTAAATCATCTGTATCTATTTTCTGAATATCCTTTACATATGCGCAAATTAATTTCACAAATCCTGTATTTATATTATCAAAATTTTCCATTTATTGCCGTTCCCATTCAGATAAAGTAGTGTTTATCATATAACGTATTGATTCCGTTTCTTTGATTTTTCTTTGTACTTTTGCCAATCATAGCATTCGTTTGACCTGCCCCAAGTGCAGTACCAGTTGAGAGATACACAAAAAAATATAGACCCATCAAAAACCAAAACGATTAGGCGAGATGAGGTACGTAAAATAATTGAAAAATATAAAGATAGACCACAATACTCAAATGATGACCCACCTACAGAGTACAAAAATCTAAAAGTAGAGACGAGTTAATCAATAAAGCTGGTAAATAAATGATTATTTGTAATCATTGTCACTCTGATAGTATTCTTGTGGGTATCGAGAACTCTTAAGCGCCATTTATTATAGAAGATAGAATGTTCGTTGATAAGCACCTCATAACATCCAATAGGGCCAAAGCAATGAAATCAGGTTTTTCGTACTCTCTGCCAACCTTGGGACTTTTATCCATCTTGATGCTGCCGCTTGCGGGGTGCGATAACTCAATGGAACCCGACGCGGTGTTCAAGGACTGTGAGACCTGCCCAGAGATGGTCGTGATCCCAGCAGGTTCATTGAAAATGGGTGGCATAAGATCTTCAAAGACGCCGGTTTACGAGGTGAAGATAGGCTACAGCTTTGAAGTGGGTAAGTACGAGGTAACGCAGGCTGAGTGGGAAGCTGTGATGGGCAAGAACCCAAGCGAGTTTAAGGGTGCCCGAAAGCCAGTGGAGAACGTTTCCTGGGAGGATGCAAAGTCATTTGTGAAGAAGCTGAGTGAGCAGACAGGGAAGGAGTACCGCCTGCTGAGTGAGTCAGAGTGGGAGTATATGGCACGCGCAGGCAGCACAACGAAGTACCCCTGGGGAGATGAGATTGATAGCTCCAAGGCGAAGTACAAAATAAAAAGATCAGAAAAAGGCACAGTTCCAGTAGGTTCTTACAGTGCAAATGCCTTTGGTGTGTATGACACGGTAGGCAATGTCTGGGAGTGGGTAGAAGACTGCTGGCACGAGACCTACAAAGACGCCCCAATTGATGGGAGTGCATGGTTGAGTGCGGGTGAAGGTGATTGTAAGGACCGCGTCCGTCGGGGCGGTTCCTGGTACAACAGACCACTGACCGCGTACCACGGCAGGAGCGATGCCACGCGGCGGCTCGACTTCATCGGGTTCCGGATTGCCAGGACGCTTGCGCAATAGCGAAAGTGTAACCTCCTAGGACTTGACGTCTTTTCCTCTTGGGGGAGAGCCCCAAAAAGGGTTGTCTCGTACTCTGGCAGGAAGGATGCAATTATGAGATGGATGATGATCGACCTTTTTAACAGCAACTTTATAGTGATTGAGTGGGAATAAAAATTTATCGCTATACTCCTGACTTCATTTTAGGTAATGATCTGGCACCAGCGGCATCTAAAGGATGGTTGAGGCTTTTCTCATGACATACGCTATTTTCTTCGCGCTCGTTAGTCTCGCGGCCGCCGGTTGTCTCGACGTAACGTTTCGGCGGTTTTCCCTAAAGGAGCGTTCTCGGGGCATGTATGTCTTTGGATGCGGCTGCGTATGGTTGGTCTTGCAGCTGATATATTTGACCACAACGGATACACAAATTCGCCTCGATGAGGTGACAATACTGTACGGTCTCCTGACCGGTGCGTTCCTTGTGTTGGCTAATATATTGTTGATAGAGAGCTTAACCGGTCTCGATGTTAGTTTGGGTTCGATGATTTACCGTCTCAATACGATAGGTGTGGTAGCGATTTCCTTTATATTGTTGGCCGAAGATGTTGGGGTTTTCAAACTACTTGGTATCGGGATCGGTGTCGCTGCAGTATTAATCCTTTACCGACGATCTGATGGCGGTGATACAGTTCCCATACCCGTTCTTTTTTTCGTGATGGCGGTCGCGGCTTCTGCTTTTCGAGCGATATATGGGGTCGTTTCGAAAGTTGCGCTCGAGCAGGGAGCGGCTGCCGAAGGGTTGCTGGTAATCGCGGCTATAAGCTGGATTGTGGGCGGTTTCGCCTATGCGGCGTTGCGGGAGAAGCGTCTTCGCATTACGGGAAAAAAAGTGGCCTACGCCGTTGTGTCTGGTACCCTCGCTTTCGCTGTTGTCAACGCGCTAATCGAAGCCCTCAAGAGTGGTGAGGCGAGTGTAGTCGTGCCCATCGCGAATTTAAGCTTCGCTGTTGCCATGCTTTTGTCCGTGTTTCTCGGTATGGAGCAACTCTCCAGCCGAAAGTATATTGCGATCGGGTGTGCTGCCCTGTCCGTGTTTTTGATGGCGCAAACGGCTTGATCGCGGGGGAGAATTTAGCCCAGTTTCACGAAAGTTGATAACGAAGGAAGCGCGAAAGTCATTGAGCACTTCTGAATTGGAATAGGTTTTGATGACGAGGTACCTGACTTTATTGCATTAGTTACTCTGACAAAAGTTTTACATACCTTTGGAACAGTTTGGGCCATGATCGTCCAAGCCACGGGTTATGAATGGAAAATGGGGGGCTGTCAGAGCGGCCTTTCGGGTAATTGCTTTCGTTGTGAGGTTCTGTCTATTGAGTTATGACTAGCGGGTTACAGTAACGTGTTACAATGCAACACAAAAGGTGCAGTTTATGATCACTGGCGCGGTTGCCAGAAAGAAAAAACATGTCAAAATATTTTGAAGAGCTGGATTATCAACAGACACCGATTGGTGCTATCTCGCTTCGCCGGCGTCACGATTTCAGATTAGGCAAAGACATTTTAGAAATCATGCTGGGTGACGAGCATCTGATGTCAGATCTCTTCACCACATCAGAAATTGCCCTTGCAACATTGGGGCTTGCCTATCACCGCGAGACAGGCGGCCCGCCGCCGCGCGATATTGTCATTGGCGGATTAGGGCTGGGCTATACCGCGGAAGCGGTATTACAGGACAATGATGTAACCAGTCTGCTTGTTGTTGATGCTCTCCAACCCATCATTGATTGGCATGAACAAAACATGCTGCCATTAGGTGCGGCATTAAGTGGAGATTCCCGGTGCCAGTTCATCTGTGCTGATTTTTTTGCCACCGCTGCGGGAGATACAGGATTTGATCCAGCGATAGTAGGACGACGCTTTGATGCCATTCTAGTTGATATTGATCATACGCCTGATTTTCATCTGGCACCTGGTAATGAAGGGTTTTATACAGCAGCTGGCCTAACCAAACTGCAACAACATTTGACTTCAGAAGGGGTTTTCGGCCTGTGGTCAAATAACCCACCCGATGAGCATTTCACTGCGCATCTGCAATCTGTCTTTGCCAACGCCCGGGCTGAAGCGGTCAGTTTCTCCAATCCGTTTCAGGATGGTGACGTTACCCAGACCATCTATCTGGCGCGCCGTATTTAAGACGAAATCAGAATTCGGCGTTCAGACCAGTAAAAAGCATAGTTTTTCCTGTCAGGAACACGGGGATGAAACGGGTTGATTGTAAGAAATGCGGATAGGTGCTGTCGATAAAAATAGCGCATGTGAACATCATTGCAACCACTATTTCCCTTTTTAGAACCCGAAAGTAGAACTATTAATCTTTTCCTGGTGCATCGTATCTGACACGATGTGGTTTACCAAAACTTGGAGAATTGACGCCATGGGTCAACAAATGCACCTCAATTTGTTTATACATAGTCGCGGTCACCACGAGGCGTCTTGGCGTCATCCCAAGTCATCGTCGAAAGCTTTGACTGACGTTTCGTATTTTGTTGAAGCAGCACAGACTGCGGAACGTGGATTATTCGACTCGATCTTTCTCGCTGACACACTGATCGTTCACGATGACGTGGCCCACGCTGCGAGAACCTGGCTAGAACCGATTTCGACATTGGGTGCCCTTGCCATATCAACTAAAAAGATCGGGCTGATCGCAACAGCATCTACGACCTATATGGAACCATTCAATTTGGCGCGGCAGTTCGCTAGCCTTGATCACGTTAGCCAAGGGCGGATTGGCTGGAATATCGTTACCACTTGGTCGGTTCCCGCTGCTCGAAACTTTGGACATCCTGAGCAAATATCGCACGCCGAACGGTATACACGTGCAGAGGAGTACCTCACAGTCGTCAAGGCCTTATGGGACAGTTGGAGCGATACTTCTATAATAGACGATCGAGTTAGTGGACTTTACGCAAGAGCAGAAAGTATTCGCCCGATTAATCATTCAGGAAATTATTATGCAGTCGCCGGACCACTGAATGTTCCAAGATGTCCGCAAGGACGACCAGTTCTAGTACAGGCAGGTTCCTCGGACACTGGACGCGATTTCGCAGCACGGCACGCTGAAGCTGTTTTCACAGCTCACCTGGAGATGGCGACAGCTGTTGATTTCTATAAAGATCTAAAATCACGCGCAACGGCGTACGGTCGCAATCCAGACAGTCTGATTATTTTGCCAGGATTTAGTCCGATTATTGCAAGCACGGAGGCCGAAGCCAAACAGGCGGATCTAGAACTAAACGAACTTGCAGATGTTGAGGTTGGGCGTAAGCGTCTGACAGGCCGGTTCGGCGGGCACGACTTCTCACACCTGCCGCTGGACCGACCGTTGACAATGGATGATTTTCCCGATCCGGCCTCCGTCCAGGCGGCACGTAGTCGCGCCGAAGTGATAGTAGGCATGGTGGCACGCGAGAAGCCAACGCTGCGTCAACTGCTTGCCAAGCTCGCTGGAGCACGCGGTCATTTCACGTTTGTGGGAACACCGGAGCAAGTTGCTGACGAGTTGGAAGTTTGGTTCAAAGCTGGCGCAGCGGATGGTTTCAATCTGATGCCACCTATTATCCCATGGATGCTGGACGTTTTCG
>QBVV01000079.1 GCA_003284265.1 SAR116 cluster bacterium AG-313-A07 | reverse complement strand
CCCTATGGAGTTGGATGGTCAGCTTCAGTATATGACTGACCAAACCTATCAATTGGCGGCGGAAAGAGCAGCTAACATCGCGGATGCCGTAGTATGGGGACCAGAACCATTAAGGGCAGAAGAAGCCATGAAAGCGATTGATAACTTCAGAGTTTCAACGATTAGTAGAATGCTTCCTATTGGACTTATATTGAGAAGGATAGCAGGTTAATCACTACGTTCAATATCCCCAAATTTTGTTTTTTTCCCATCGTATTATATGGTGACAGCGGGTAGGGAAATTTTTTCAGGAATAAATGGATGGATTATGAACTTCGCCACTCTGTGTGTCCTCACGATTGCCCTAGCACGTGCGCGCTTGAGGTGGAAAGGATTGATAATCGAACGATAGGGCGCGTCCGAGGCGCGCCCGGTAACTCCTACACGTCAGGAGTTATCTGTGCAAAGGTAGCCCGTTATTCCGAGAGGGTTCATCATCCCGAGAGATTAATGCATCCTCTGATTAGAGTTGGTGAAAAAGGAGAAGGTAAATTTGCTCAAATCTCTTGGAATGAGGCATTAG
This sequence comes from SAR116 cluster bacterium AG-313-A07, assembly GCA_003284265.1. Taxonomy (GTDB): domain Bacteria; phylum Pseudomonadota; class Alphaproteobacteria; order Thalassobaculales; family Thalassobaculaceae; genus UBA7326. The sequence goes on along the minus strand of QBVV01000079.1, from coordinate 7,344 downwards.
ATCGTGTTGCTCAATCTTTCATAGATAAAGTAGATGAATATGGAAGTGAAACTGTCTGGCCCTATTTTTTTGCTGGCACCATGGGAATTATTCAAAGAGATGGAATCCAGAGACTACGTCATGTAATGGGTTATTCCCGCCAGGCCGCCAACATATGCACCGAACTTGTTCAGAATGGCTGGATAGGGGGTGCTGGTGGTCCGATGGGTCCTGACCCTAGGGAAATGGCAGAGTCAGATCTGATAATTATCTGGGGTGGAAACCCGGTTTCAACCCAGGTAAATGTAATGACGCATGTTACAAAAGCCAGAAAAGATAGAGGAGCTCGCCTTGTTGTAGTCGATGCTTACAAAAGTCCAACGGCGGAAATAGCTGATGAGCTGGTGCTGGTTAAACCAGGAACAGATGGTGCTGTTGCTACGGCCATAATGCATGTGCTCTTTCGCGATGGATTTGCTGATATTGATTACATGGAAAAGCATACCGACGACTGGAATTCTCTTAAAAAACATTTGGTAAATAAAACGCCAAAATGGGCTGAAGAAATAAGTGGGGTTCCGGCGAACCAAATAGAGATGCTGGCAGCGCATATTGGTAAGACAGATAAAACTTATATCAGAATTGGATATGGCTTTGCTCGATCTAGGAATGGGGCAAGTCAAGTTCATGCCGTAGCATCAATAGCTGCAGTGGGCGGAAAATTTAAATACCGGGGAGGTGGAGCGTTTTGGTCAAACAGGATTATTTTCAATTGGAACAAAAATGTTGTTGAAGGAAACGACGTTTTAGATAGTTCGATTAGAATGCTTGATATGTCGAGAATAGGACCAATTCTCACTTATGAAGACGAACTGGTAAGACAGGGGCCACCCGTTACCGCCATGTTGATTCAAAATACAAATCCTGCAGCTGTTGCTCCAGACACACACCGTGTGCTGAGGGGATTTAGGCGCGAGGATTTATTTCTCTGTGTTCATGAACAGTTCATGACTGAGACAGCGAAGATGGCGGATATTGTATTACCGGCAACTACGTTCCTCGAACATGACGATCTTTACCAGGCTGCTGGACAGGTGCATGTTCAGGTCCACCGGGCAGTTATTGACTCTCCTGGAGAAACCCGATCAAATCATTGGGTTCTCTGTCAATTAGCTCAGCGCCTAGGTGCATCCCATGAGGGTTTTGAAATGACGGAATGGGAACTGGTAGACCGTACGCTCAGGGATTCCGGTTGGCCGGGGGCAGAAGAATTATTGCAAAAGAGATGGCTTGATGTTCAGCCTAGTTTCGATAAGGCCCATTTTCTGGAGGGATTTCCAACAGCAAATGGGAAATTCAAATTCATTGCGGATTGGTCAGCCCTTGGCCCGCTAGGACATCAGCTTCCATCGTTACCGGATTATTGTCCAAATATCGATCTTGCAACCCGTGATAAACCTTTTCGAATGATTACGTCGCCAGCTCGAAATTTTTTAAACTCTAGTTTTACGGAAACACCAACGAGCACAAAACGAGAGGGAAGACCGGAAGTAATGATTCATCCAAAAGCCGCCTCTAAGTTGAATATTTTATCTGGCGACCGAGTTCGATTAGGAAATGAACAGGGAAGTGTGGTGCTGCATGCAGTTCTTTTTGAGGGAGTGCAGAAAGATGTGATCGTTGTGGAAAGTGTGTGGCCTAATGCTGCATTTGAGGAAGGTATAGGTATAAACGCGTTGATAAGTGCTGAGGCGGGAGCTCCAAATGGTGGAGCTGTTTTTCATGATACTGCCGTTTGGGTGTCAAAAATCAAATGAATTCGATGCCTCTATTGCAGGTACTGTTTTGCTATGCTGATAAATCCTCTCCAGCCAGCGCACGTTTGATGAGTTTGATGCTCTCGTCTAGTCCATATAGCGCTACAAAAGAGCCAAACCTTGGGCCTTGGTCTTGACCTAAAAGTACCTGATATAATGCCTGAAACCAATCACGTAAATTTTCAAATTGATATTCTTTACCTACACTATAAATCACAGTCTGAATATCTTCAGATAAACTATCGTTAGGTAGTTCTGAGAATTTGGACGCGAGTTGTTCTAACGCTTGCCGTTCGAGGTCGCTCGGTTGACGATAAGTTTTTGAAGGTCTAACAAAATCGCGATAGTAATTTACAGCAAGATTGGCAAGCGTATCTAAGAATGGATGTGTCCTCGGCGATGCATCATTTGCATATCGGGCGATATAGCCCCATATCACGCTCGTTTCCTCGGCATGACAGACACTCGCTAAATTAAGAAGCAGGCCGAAGCTTAGAGGCACATTATCCCTTGGAGCATTGCCGTTATGTATATGCCAAGATGGATTTTCTACTTTTTTGTCAGATTCTTCGTTATTGAGTTTCGTCCTAAAAGTAACGTATTCATCTGTGTTCTTTGGGATAACGTCGAAATACAACCTCTTAGCGCGCTTGGGTTGTTGAAACATAAATAGCGATAAGCTCTCAGGGGGAGCATATGTTAACCACTCCTCTACAGCTATACCGTTGCCTTTAGATTTCGAAATTTTCTGCCCTTTATCATCAAGAAATAATTCATAAATTAAATTTTCCGGTGGTGGCGCGTTTAAAACTCTACAAATCTTTGATGAGGCCTTTACACTATCTATCAGATCTTTTCCGCACATTTCATAATCGACTCCTAAGGCCTTCCAACGCATAGCCCAGTCAACTTTCCATTGTAATTTACAACGCCCACCCGTGACAGGAACCTCTACTTTTTTTGAGGTTAATGGATCTTCATAAACTATAGTTCCGGCGTCACTATTGTGTTCTAAAGTCGGCACTTGAAGTACCTGACCTGTTTGATTGCAAATAGGAAGAAAAGGGCTGTATGTTCGTCTACGTTCCTCACGCAAAGTCGGCAGCATGATCCCCATAACTTTATCATAATTTTCGAGAACATCGCGTAAGACATTATCGAATTTTCCACTAGTATAGCATTCAGTGGCACTCATGAACTCATATTCGAAACCAAATGAGTCTAGAAAGCCTTGCAACATAGCGTTGTTATGGTCTCCAAAGCTTTCATGGGTTCCAAAAGGGTCTGGTATCTGTGTCAAAGGTTTATTTAAGTGTTCAATTAAGCTATCTGGGTTAGGAATATTATCTGGGACTTTGCGAAGACCATCCATGTCATCAGAAAAGGCAACTAATTTGCTTGGAACATCACAAATCCGCTTAAGTGCATTCCGAACCATCGTCGTTCGAAATACTTCACCAAACGTTCCTATATGTGGCAATCCCGATGGCCCATATCCTGTCTCCAGAATGATGCAATCTTTATCGAAGTTAGCATTATTTAGACGTTTCGTAATTTTTCGTGCTTCTTCAAACGGCCACGCACGGGCGTTACTGAGAATTTCTTCAGAAATATCAGTGTTATCTGCCATAGTACTATTCCTCTTGCTTCCTTTGGCGCAAGCTAATATTCCAGGTTGAAGAAGGCAAGTTAATTCAATTTAAATAAATACCGATCTCGAAAAGTATATATACAGGAGTAATAATCAAGAATGACGGATGACAAAAAACTACATTTCCATTTTGATTTTCTCTCGCCATTTGGTTACTTAGCTAGTCTGAGGATTGATGATCTTACCCTAAAGTATCAGTGGGAATGTGAATGGCATCCAATGTTACTGGGCGTCACAGTTCTTAAAATTATGGGGCTTCCACCCATAGCCGAGTTACCTCTTAAGGGCCCTTATATTAGGAAAGATGCGGAACGATACATGCGTCGTCACAATATCGTTTTAGGCAGAGCCCTTGGTTCCCCGCAGATAAACCCACTATTGCCGGCGCGTGCGGTTTGCTGGTTAAAACATGGTGACCCTTCTTTGGCTCACCGGCTCGCAAAAGACCTTTATCACGCTCACTGGATGTTAGATCAGGATATATCGCAGATAGAGGTATTAAAGTTTATTTTAGATAAACAAGGGATTAACACAAAAGAAGTATTAAAGGCCTTAGATAACGGAGATGCATCCAAGGCTTTACGGGATGAAGTAGATGAGTCTGTTGCTCATGGCGTTTTTGGTTCCCCAACATTTAGAGTGGGCAAAGAATTATTTTTTGGGCTTGAAAAGTTAGAAGTTGTTGATGATTGGCTCAGATTGGGAGGTTGGTGACAACTTTACCGGCCTCAACACCAACTAATTTTTTGTAAATTTCGGGGTCGGTAGCTCCTTCTGTGGACAAGAGCAGTATTCTGCTGTCGTGATCTATATCTAATGACATACGGGCTATAGGGTTTTGACAAATCGCGGCCAGTCCAGCCAATGTTGCAGCGCCCGACTCTCCTGATACAATCCCAAGCTTGGCCAATCGGCGCATTGAAGGTGCTATTGTCTCATCACTCAATATCATGAAAGTATTAGCTGATCGCGATAAGATATCCCAAGCGAGAAGTGAGACTTCGCCGGCGGAAAGACAAGCCATTACGGTTTCTAAATTGCCGTGGGAAATCATCGGCTTTTCAGATAAAGCGCTTTGATAAAGACAATCAGCTGCCCGAGGTTCAACTACTACAACTTTGGGTCTATTTTTGCCCCATATTCTCCATAATTCTGCTGAAATAGCGGCAGCGATGCCTCCCACGCCTCCCGGTAAAAAAACGTGCGTTGGGATTACTCCGTCAATTTGCTCGCTGATTTCTGATGCTAAAATAGTGTAACCTTGCATCACGTATTTTGGCACATCCATGTAACCGGGATAAGATGTATCGGAGACGACATGCCAATTATTTTTATGTGAGTCCATATCTGCTTGCCGGACAGAGTCATCATAGTTTCCTGATATTCTCACCATCTCGCAGCCAAATTTGGCAATAGCTTGTTCTCTTCCTTTACTCACCTCACGATGTATATAAATTTTACATTGGCAACCAAACTCTCTGGCTCCCCATGCCACGGATTTGCCATGATTTCCATCCGTTGCTGTCACCACTGTTATATTTTTGCATATTGATGCATACGTCCCGTTTCGGAGATCGGCACTATTTATTTTTTCTATGCCTGTCTGTTCCTCTATGAGGTGGCTTAATACTTTAAAGACGGCATAGGCGCCACCGAGGGCCTTGAATGATCCAAGCCCAAACCGCGGACTTTCATCCTTTAGATAAATATTAGCTACTTTGAGCTCTTTAGCGACCGTAACAAGATGATGAAGTGGTGTGGCCTCGTAGCCAGCCCATTGTTGGATTTCCAATTTTGCCTGCATTCCTTCTTTGGTCGGCATAATCTTTTCGATATCAGGATGAACAAGCTGTGTTGATGTCGATGCTATTTTGTTATGATGCCATGTGGAACATTCAGGCGTGAAAGCATCTAGCCAAGTCTTTGTCATAATTTAATCCTATTTTGGCATATTATGCCTTGGGTACTGAGTCACCCACCAAAGTTGTTCGGTGCATTATGCGTCGATGATTGACTGAATCATATGGCAGAACAGCGTGCATAGTGCAACGGTTATCCCACATCAAAATATCGTCGACTTCCCATTTATGACGGTATACAAACTGTTCCTGGGTAGCATGATTAGTTAAATCATCTAGAAGGATTCGTCCTTCATTTTCTTCTAGTTCGGCGATACTTTCCATAGTATGAGGGCTCAAGAAAAGTGATTGTTTTTTTGTTATCGGATGCCTCCGTACTAATGGGTGTTTTACCCGCGGGAGCGCCTCGTATTGCCCCTTATTTTCTCGTTTAGATAGTTCTTTAGATTGAGAAATAATGTAGTCGTGGCTATGAAAAACGTGTAACTTCGAAATTCTCCGTTGTTCTGATTTCGGAAGTGTTTCATATGCCTTTGTCATATCTGCAAACAAAGTATCCCCACCCTTGGTTGGGATTTCTATCCCATGCAAAATTGAGCCTAATGATGGAATTTCTCTAAATGAGCTATCGGTATGCCAAAGCCATGTTAACTCGAGGTATTGCCAAGCGGTGCTTTTATGCTTCATTATTTGATTGTTTTCATCCACGTTGCTAACCCTATAGATTTCTGGCGTCTTTGATGATCTGTGTGCGATAGATGGATGTATCTCCAGTTCGCCAAAGCTTTTAGCGAATTTCACTTGTTGTGAATCGCTAATATTCTGTTTTTTTAATACCAAGACTGGATATTCTAGCCAGTAATTTGTTATCTGATTAATCATTTCAGGATTGAGTGGTGCGGATAGATCAAGTCCTCCAATAACAGCAGAAAACCGTCTAAAAATAGGCTTTATTCTTAATAAAGCGCCTTGAACGACTGGTGATTTCACCTTAAATCTCCAAACTTTGATCCTTAATAAATAAAATAACCATTAAAAAACTTAACAATATACGGTTGACGAAGACGCAAAGGGTGATCATAAGAACATTGTGGGCCTGTAGTTCAGTTGGTTAGAACCCGCCGCTCATAACGGCGTTGTCGGGGGTTCAAGTCCCTCCGGGCCCACCAACCTTTTGTTCAAAATAACTCTACTAGTTTAATCGGCAGCATCTGCCATGGGTGACAAATCTGGGGTAGACATTTTTGCGCCAATCAGGCCTTCCTCAACGGCTTTTATCTGCATGGCCAAATATTTGGAGTAAATACGTATCTGTGCAAGGCCGCCGGCAGTAAACCAAAGCCCTGGCTGAGATGTCCTGCGCCACATGTTGCGTAGCTCGCCTCCCTCGTCAAATCCCCAAACTTGTCCTATTCGTTCCGCCACATCATCTCCTAAAAAGTGACGCACGGTATCCTGTTGATTCTTATAACCAGTGGCAGTTACCAATAGATCGGCCTCTATGGTAGATCCATCCTTCAAACTCACACCGTTACTAACAAACTTATCGATATCAGAATATTGAACGAGCCCAACTTCACCATTTATTATTAAATCCGAGCAACCAACGTTGAAACAGTAGCCGCCTCCGCGTCGTAAATAACTCATTTGAAACCCTGTATTATCGTCGCCACCATTGTTAAGTCGAAAGCCTTTAGATTTAAGGCCCTCCAGCAACTCTCTATCGTTTTCTATCATGCCCCGGGTTGACTTTTGATACGACTTAACAAGAACTGGATAGGGCAATGAAACGGCCAATAGATCATTGTCCTCAATAGGAGGGCCTTCAAAATAATGCGCGTACACTTTCTGCGCCTCCTTCAGGCTCACAATGTGGGTGGAGCTGCGCTGAATAATGCTGGCTTTGACTCCGCAAGAATGTAAATCTTGGGTAACATCATGGCCGCTATTTCCGGTGCCTAAAACTAACGCTTTTTTCCCGGCCCATTTATGTCCGTCTGTATATGCCCCTGAGTGCAAGATTTCACCTTTGAAATCT
>QBVV01000078.1 GCA_003284265.1 SAR116 cluster bacterium AG-313-A07 | reverse complement strand
TCAACGCTACCGCTTGGGTATAGCTGGCTTCAGCCTCATCTACCCTTCCTAGTTCTTTGAGTGTAGCACCCAAGTTACTATGGGCTTCGGCATAGTCAGATTTCAATGCTATCGCTTGGGTATAGCTGGCTTCAGCCTCATCTAATCTTCCTAGTTCTTGAAGCGTAACGCCCAAGTTGTAGTGGGCTTCGGCATCTTGAGGCGCTAATTTTACAGATTTTTGCATGGCAGTTAATGAATCAGTTACTCTTCCAGTTTGTTTGAGCACCGCACCAAGTACTTTCCAGCCAAATTGATGTTTGGGAAACTCGTTAGTAATAGATACTGCTAGCTTTTCAGCATCATTAAATCGTCCGTTCTGATAGTGCTCTAAAAGGCTGCTGAGTTGTTCTTGAGATGGGTTTTCACTATCAGCATTCACAGCTTCATTCATAGAAGCTAGCTGTACCTTTATGATGTTTAATTTCTCTCCATCCACTCCCTGCTTCTTTGCCTGCTCAAAGACTTGCTTGGCATTCTCAAACTGCTTTTCTTTGATGAGAGCGTCAATGTAACTTAACCAAAACTGTTCTATCTTTGGATTAGCTTCAAGAGCAGTTTTAAATAACGGCAATGCCACATCAACTTTATTCACTGATACTGCTAATACGCCGAGGTTGTGGTTGGCGTCTGGATGCAAAGGCTGGGACTGTAAGATTGCCCGATAAAGACGCTCAGCATCTTGAAGCTTGCCTTCTTTATGTGCTGCGATACCCTGCTGCAGTGCTTGTTCAATCGTTAGTTCCATTTATTACCACCGCAGTCACCTTTAATAAGAATATTCTAATCGAACTCTTGTTACAATCTTCACCGTGCTTCCATACTCAAACATGGCGTGTATAATTGCAACTAAACCTGATGTTAATAAGTAAACAACTTCCCATTCCATTTCTAACTCCTTTTATGCGTGTGTACTCATACTCTTTCTTTCCTTGTTTCATGTGAAAGGAAAGAAAGAGCATTAGAGTGCACACCACCTAATCCTCCATCGCCTTTCATCACTACAACCAACATTGGAGTATGAAATGCATGTTGATTTAGAAAACTTAAAACGAAGAGTAAGAATAAATGAGGCTCGTATAGAGTTACTTACTCAATTGGGATTACTACCTGATCCCATGAGGCAGATATCTGAAATTACAGATAACATCATAAGTGAAGCTATTAGAGATGGCGCCACGTATGAAACAGCTCTGTCTTAAAACCCACTGGCATTATCCAGAGGGAAGTATGGTTCGCTTGTTTGCTCGTAATCCAGAAGCAAAAAAGATCATAAAAAAAGAAAGTGGTTATTGGACAGTGCGACCATTACCTGATCAGACCAGTGACACACAGTCACAGGTAATGATGCAGGGCTGGCTGTTTTTAAGGTCAATGATAACAACAGAAAGATGGGTACAGGTCTGTAACGATAAGTACTTTGATGTCCTGCTTTATAATGATGCTCAACCATACTGCTACGGAAAATATCCATTCAAATGTCTTCAAACGAAAGGTCTACACAATGTCTAATTCACGTTTCTATTTAAGCTGTCCATATTCTGAAAAAGATGAGTGCAAAGAATTAGGAGGGCGTTGGGATAACATTGAACGTAAGTGGTTTGTGCCAGAGGATGCTAATCGTGATGATTTCAAGCAGTGGTGGCCCGGCAATGTTAGCGACATTAATGACTTCTTAGGGAACTAGTATGGAGGAATATGATGATGAGTACGAAGATGACGAAGAAGAGGAATGCACACTTGAGGAGGCAGAGAACCTCTTTGAAGAGTGCATTAGAATTGCAAATGATTGGCGTGATATAGACCCCAAAGAGTTTCAATGGTTATTCAAGAAAGGTCGTGAACCAGATGTCCTTGGATACTTGCTCATGTCAGGTGACGCTAGAATGAAAATAGTGAATTAACTCACAAACTTAGGGTGACCAAATCTATTTGGGTGCCCATTTGTGTGATTAAAAACACAATCAAAGTACCTCGTGTGTGGGATTCTCCACAAACCTAATTGCAACCGTATTGGCAAGATGAATAACAGACCCCACTCTAATTTCAGTAAACAAACACAAGGAGTCGATAAAATGAAAAAGTTAGTTGGTTCTTTAACAATTGGAATACTAGCACTCTCTTTTGCTCCACAAGCAAAAGCCTGCAGTTCTATGGCCATAGGGAGCACCACTTTTCATAATTGTGGTTCGCTATCAGGCAGCTCAACAACTATTGGAAATACTACCTTTCATAATTTTGGAAACCGTTCAGGTACCTCATCGAGGATTGGTAGTTTCACTTTTCATAACTTTAGCGACTAGGATTAAGAGAATGAAAAATATAATCAGATCATTAAGTTTAGGTATCGTGATTTCACTTTTTACCACTATTAGTTTTAGCAACGCTGGATCCATGTTCAATTCCTACAGCAACGTGACTAATGGGGGATTTAATAAACTAGAGAGTGAACTTCTAATCAATAGACCAGAAATGGGTAATAAAATGTACTCGCCTATTTGCTATGGATGCTTAAGCTCAACCACTGGCTTGCCACGAACGGAGTATGTTAGGCCTCATTACAGGAGTAATGGTACATATGTAGGTGGTTACTACCGCAGCAGAAGATAATAACCTGGTAACACATAAGTTCTCTAAAAGCGGGCTGTCCGTAGATCATTCGGATGACCCGCTATTTTTTAGATGGCCATCTGTCACGCCAATAATAGAGAGTAAAGAAAAGCTCACTTAGCTTGCGATTTTTAGCTTTATTATTAAAGTCAGGCTTTTTCTCGCTTTACAGGTCTTTCCTGACACGTTCGGCAAATAGATGGAAGGGAATATTTACCGAGCATACTGGCACGCAATTTTTGTGCTGCCTCACTGTGGATCACAGTTTCCATCGAGGATTCACGAACATTGCCTACTTTTAATTGGCCATCGTGATCAAGACAGCATAATGTTACATCACCATTCCATAGAACACCAACGTCAGTAAATGGATGAGGACAATATGATGTTTGCCCTGTTGGTTTTAGGTCAAAGTCTTCTCCTACCCGAGTGTTAGCAAATGTAAACGCAGGCCAAAATGTCAGCTTAATTCCTTGCTGCAGCCAGTAGGAGGTAGACGCATGATTAGTTTCTAGAATCAGGTCATCGGCATTGTGATCTTTGCGCTGAAAGGGAGTCATTTCTAGCTCCTTTTCAACTTCAGAGACAAAATCATTCCACTCTTTCAATATTGCGCGAGCCTCGTTTGAAGTCTCAATCACACTAACATTCGACGCCGTATTCTGGGTAACCATCACCCTTATTATAATATTATTTTTCAATGCATTCCCCTTGGCTAAACGTTTCATGTATTCACGTACTAACAAGCGAAGATTACTGATATATCGATCCCATGACAGACCAACTTTACCTCGAAAGTGATATGTCTCTTCCGTAGGCGTCATATGGCTGGCAGTTAATGTGCCGTACAAGGCATCTAATATTTTAGGAATATTTTTTGCAACAAGTGTACTGATGTTGGTTACTAAATCAGTTTTTACATTTTTTGATTCTCCAAATTGTAAAATCTCAATCAATGCAGGGTGTAAGGTTGGCTCACCCATTAAATGGAGATTAACTACATCAGCGATTCTTTTATCAGCATTCTCTTCGTAAAGTTGTTTAACAAGCTCTAAATCCATGGAGCCTAAACTACGTTTTTGAGAATCCGATGGGCAAAAAGTACAATGGAAATTACACTTATTGGTCAATTCGAAATAAATTGAAGTGGTGGCTGGGGCAAGTACATTGTCTCCCACTGGATGAATACCCGTACGGTTAGCAAAAGCTTGCTGGTAACTGGACACAGATTCTTCTGCTCTACCTTGCTCTTTGAGCGTATTACCTAGGTTGTAGTGGGCATCGGCAAAGTTAGGTCTCAACGTTATCGCTTGGTTATAGCTTGCTTCAGCTTCGTCTAATCTTCCTAGTTCTTTGAGCGTGCTACCCAAGTTGCTGTGCGCTTCGACTAAGTCAGGTTTCAACGCTATCGCTTGGTTATAGCTTGCTTCAGCTTCGTCTAATCTCCCCAGTTCTTTGAGCATGCTACCTAAGTTGCTGTGAGATTCGGCATCTTGAGGAGATAATGCAACCGCGGTTTGGTTAGCATTAACGGCCTCAAAATATCTACCTGTTTGACCTAATACTGCGCCTAGTACTTTCCATCCAAAAGCATGCTCGGGGAATTCTTGGGTTATGGATATGGCAAGCTTTTCGGTATCCGCAAATCGCCCGTTCTTATAATACTCGGATAGATTACTAAGTTGGTCCTGGGATGGACTGAGACGGCTAAGGCCTCCTTGTTTATTTATAGAGGTTAGTTTTGTCTCTAAAACATTGAGCCCCCCCCCTGAAAAACCCTGATTTTTTGCCCGTTCAAGAATTTTTCTTGCTATTTCAAAATGCTGTTCTCTGATAAGTGCATCAATGTAACTCAGCCAAAACTGCTCTATCCTTGGGTTGGCTTCGACAGCCGTTTGAAATAAAGGTAATGCCGGAGCAATCTTATTAACAGAGACTGCTAATACGCCTAGATTATGGTTAGCGTCAGGGTGTGCTGGCTGAGATTGCAAGATAGTTCTATACAGGCGCTCAGCATCTTGAAGCTTACCTTCTTTATGTGCTGTTACGCCCGCCTGCAGCGCTTGTTCAATCGTTAGTTCCATTTATTACTGCCTTAGTTCGCCTAATGTAAAGTTACTCTAATCGAACTATATTTACCACTCTCACTTAACTTGTCATCACCCAAAACTAATTAACACTCTACAAATACAATCTGTGTAACAGCTCAATTATAATATCCCCCTACACTTGATGGACTCTGCAGTGGGGGCAATCACCTTCAGTGTTCATAGTTAGATGTTCTTTAAGGTTTATTGTTCAGAGTATTTTGATAGAGCAGTTAAGATGCTGTCACTTAAGTGCAGTACTGAAGGTGGGGACACTTACCCTATACTAAGATCACTTAATTCCAACTAAAGAACATATAGTCCTGACTCTCGTAAACACCCTCACAGTAAAGTGAAGACATAGGCAGCTGGCACATTAGACAAGTGAACTAGGTGTCTTCAGTGACTCTTAAATGGGCTCACAGAATCATTGTACGTGTAGTTTTAAAGGAGACTTAACTTACCAAATGCATCACACAAAAGTGCATATCAAAGTGTCATACAAAATGGTGCCTGTTGACGTATGATAGGTACATGTAACATATTGATATTACTTACATGCGTAGTTGAGTTGATGCCTGACATAGGTAATGAACCGTTCTCATGGGCACCATCCTTTTAACTAACATATTGATATTACTGTATTTATTCGGATTAATTCGATTAGGGTAGTAATTTCGGGTGTTAAATCAGGTTCCTTATACATATAAAAAAGAGGTATATTCTATTATAATCGGATGGTTCCAAGTGATCTAGATGATCATTACGAATCTATTTAAGGTATCAACCCTTGAGCTCCGGTTTTAGCGCTTTATCTACAAAGTCTGTCCACGGTGGAGCTAATAGTTGTCGCTCCTTCAATGCAAGGTAACAATTCATTGCTCCTGAGTGGCCAAAGAAATCTCTCGCTCTAGCATAATGGAATTCTAAATTTGTCTCGTTTTGCACCGTAGGGAGAGCGAAAACAAATAAACGAATTCGTTGTTCTATGAATTGTTCAAACTGAAATTTTTCGGCTGAGGTTAAGTCTATGTAGTTACCTCTGCCTCTAGATACTAATTCTGCATTTTGATGATCGCTCCAGAAATGCAGCCACTCACTATGAAGAAGGTCACGATTAGCATTATTTACCAATTTGGTTTGATCTACACTTTTTTTCAATTCAATGACGATAAAAATTAATGTAAGAAATATTGATAGAGAGCCGACGATGGTAGCAATATCTGCTATTAATTTAAGATCCATAAATAATCCCCGATAGAAATAGTGACTAACAATTGGCTATTTCAATAAGCCATTTATTGAGAACATCCAATGGGAATCCCTCACCATAACTCTCTTCAACATCACTAGATGACCAACCACTAATCTGATCAATTATTTCCTTAGGACATTCACTTGCTGTTACTCTTTCTCTTTGACTATTGTCTGGATAGATTTTGATGACGTACAATAATTTAGATAAATACCTGACGTGTTCAAAATTTGATAAAAGTGTGCTGAAAAATAATGTTTGAAGTTACAGAAAAAGAAGCAACAGGAGAAGTTGCTGAGATTTATCAGGATATTCGTGAAACGATGGATATGCCGTTCGTTAACACGATATGGCGGAATTTCGCGACCAAAGAAGGTGTACTCCAATGGGTATGGTATTCGTTAAAACCAATCTATGAGTCTGGGGCGGTTGCGCATTATGCATCGGAGCTTCGGAGTTCGTTAGACGTTTCAAGTGTTTCACCTATTCCTGTTTCAGCATTTAATATTCTGGGAATTAGTAATCAAGATAGACAGCATATTAGTGAGTTTTTAGACAATGTGAACTTTGGAAATTCTCAAAATATAATTGGCTTAAGCACAATGTATTCTGATCCTTCAGACGAAAGGATAAATAGAACGTTCAAAAAATTTGAGAAACGACAATATTCTGATCTTCCACCGTTAATGGATCTTGATATGTTAGGTAAGGACGAAAAAGATCTTTTTGATGTAATTAACCAAATTGGACGGGAAGTGTCAGTTGGTTTTCCTCCTGCCCTTTTGAGGGGATTGGCACGGTGGCCCAAGCTCTTGCCGATTATTTGGAATACGCTCTCCATGATAGATGCAGACGGTAGATTGGAGCAACTAAAGCAAAAATCTAGAGATGAAGCATTTAAAAATTCGTCTATCTTAGCATCTCAGATAAATCGCATTAACCCTCCCGAAGACGGTGATCAGGTGTTAGAACAATTAAAGAAACTAACTCAAGGAGGGATCCCTAGAATGCTCCCTGTTGGGTTACTACTGCATAAAATGTTATCTAAATGAGTGATTCGAAAATAGTAATTGTTGTCTTTAGGTGGTTGTATAACAAGCTTCGGCATACGCGAATAATGACTCAAAATATGCGCTCTCCTGGCAATGGGCTTTTAGGACATGTCGCTAGAAGTGTAATGTCACAAGGCAATGAATTAGTTAGTCAAGACGCCGCTGAAAGATTAGATATAAAAACGGGTGAGTGCGTCTTGGAAGTTGGCCCAGGGAATGGTCACGGAATAGAAAAAATACTTTCTTACAAACCATCAAAGATCCTCGGGATAGAAATTAGTGATTCGTACAGGAAAAGCTTAGAGAACAAATTTGAAAATCCGAATGTCGTAATTCTCGCTAATGATGCTAAAGAATTAAAAAATGTCGTTCCTGATTCCAGTGTAGATAAGCTCTTGGCCGTAAACGTAGTCTATTTTTTAGAGCCGTTAGAATCGTATGTGAACGAGTTTTATCGGATAATCAAAAAAGGTGGTGAAGGTATCATTGCTTGTAAATTTCATGGCGTTGCGAGTTTCGATGATAGTGTTGCAGTGAATAAAGATATTGATTTTGTTACCTCATCCTTTGAAAAAGGAGGTTTTTCAGTAAGCCATGCTAACGTTGATTTGGGGAGTGATTTTTCCAAATATACAGCAATCACAATAAAAAAATAAGAAAGGTACTGAGGTGATATAGATATTTTATTTAACCAGTAACTCAAGTTAATTAATGGAAATCCCTCACCATAACTCTCTCCAACATCACTAGATGACCACCCACCAATCTGGTCAATAATCCCTTTGGGACATTCAACTGCTCTTAATCGATCTCTCATTGAATGACGGAAACTATGAACACTGCATTCTTTTGGGATAAATATTTTAAGCCATTTATTGACAGCAGCACTTGCTGAGTTTGAAAGACATTCATTATTACGGATATACCTTGGGAATGCATATTGGCAGGTACTATCATTTTTAATCTCTTGTGCAGACCAAAGAGAGAAACCTACTAATGGTATAGTTCGATGACTTCCGTTCGTTTTTAATCTTCTCCAAGGGTGAGGTTGGATAATCAGGTGCGGTATCTCGTCATCTAAAACAACATCATCAATTGCTAATCCTGTTGCTTCAGATAACCGCAAACCAGTATCCGAGATAAGCCCAACAAGCCACCGGATGTCAT
>QBVV01000077.1 GCA_003284265.1 SAR116 cluster bacterium AG-313-A07 | reverse complement strand
AGTTTTTACTTTTAGGTTTTTAAATGAATAGTTTATATAATTCCTGGCGATCGTTTCAGAATAATTTTTTACAATACTTGTCAGCTTTATTGCTAGTAAGCTTAACATTATTAGCTCTGGTGGAGGTAATACGTCGATACATTTTAGGCGTTTCGTTCGAATGGCAACAAGATCTAGTCACCTTCGGTATTTTGTCAGGCATTTTTCTTTTCTTTGGAATTACACAAACGCGGAAAGCACATCTTCGTGTTAGCGCGTTACTTTTATTACTAAGGGAGAAATGTGGTCAACCAGGCCGGCTCATTGCCAGTTTGGCCGAGATATTTGGTCAATTACTAGCCGTGTGGATATGCTTATACGTAGTCTGGACTAGTATCGATCATCTTTTTTATTTGATCAAAGAAGGAAGAAAAACAGAAAGTCTATATTTTTCTATGTGGCCCTTTTTTCTAACCTTTCTCATCAGCATTGGATTTCTTGGCATCAGCTTCATGTTCCAATTATGGAATGAGGTACGCTTACTAATAGGGTTACCTGGCATAACCGCTATGCAGGAAGAGGAAGAAGACTCGGGTCCGATACTTTGAGTACGTTACTACAGAACGCAATACCAAAAAACTAACTAGTTTAGAGTGAAAAATGACAGGATTTCTTTTTAGTGTATTAGGCCTCTTAGGGTCTGGCGTGACCATAGGCATAGCGCTCTGCGCGGCCAGCATGGTTTTTATTATGTTAGACCCATGGTTAAATGTAGAGACAGTTGGCCTCAGCTTTTTTAATTTTCTCCAAAGCTATAGTCTTATGGCCGTGCCATTATTTATATTTGCAGGCTTCTTAATGGAACGAACTGGAATGGTTCGGCAATTGTTTCAGTTTGCAGAGTCGCTTGTTAGTTGGATAAGAGGTGGTTTTGGTTTGGCCACAGTATCAACATGTGTGATGTTCAGTGCTATCTCTGGGTCGAGTGTTGCTGTTGCTTCCGCGATGAGTCTAATAGCAATACCGGAAATGCGGAAAAGAAAATATCCCGATTGGTTATCGGCTGGGATCGTTGCATCAGGGGGCGGCATCGGATTGCTCATACCACCCAGTCTCTCGCTAATCATCTATGGTGTTGCAACTGAAACATCAATCGTTCGATTGTTTATGGCAGGAGTAATCCCCGGTCTACTTCTGGCTCTTGGCATGTATATTATCATAATAATAGCAGCGTCACGCGTTCCATCTTTAGTTAGGGGGAAATTTGATGTCAGCATCGTAATCTCAAGTACTATTGCCGCTATCCCTGGCCTGGGTATGCCAGTTCTTGTTCTTGGTGGTCTCTATGGAGGCCTCTTTACCCCTACAGAGGCAGCTGCGGCGGCCTGCGGATACGCGTTGACTTATGGCTTTATATCAAAACGACGTGAATTCCTCAAAGAGCTGCTTCCCGTCGCGGCGAGATCTATGAACCTTACTGCTGTAGTATTTTTTCTGGTAGGTAGCGTAGGTGTATTCCAGTTTGTAGCCGCAAATATGGCTTGGCCGCAGGATCTCGCTGCAATGGTCATCGATATGAATCTAAAGCCGTTGCCTTTCCTATTTAGCTATTTGGCACTTCTGATTGTTCTAGGTATGTTTTTAGACGGCATTGCGCTGATACTCCTCACTGTACCAGTAGTCTTTCCCGTGTCTAATGCCCTTGGTATAGACCCAATCCATTTAGGAATAGTCGTAACAATGGGCGTAGAACTTAGTGTTATCACACCACCAGTTGGATTCAATCTTTACGCTGTGAGCGGCATAGCAAAAATACCCATCCAGACGGTTCTTCGGGGCGCCATGATTTTTTTCATTTCAGACTTAGTTGTAACCGTGCTCATTATTCTATTTCCGGAACTATCAACCTGGTTACCCTCTGCTCTGTCTAAATCACCGTTCGGATAACAATAGAAATAAACAGGTTAACCAAGTAACTAAAAATACAATTGGCTACCGTTAATTATTTTTCTTTGGTGGTTTGGGAGCTTACTGATGAAGCCTTTTCTAACGAGCGGAATTGGGAGTATGCCGCGCAGACCCTGGTTATTTGAAAACCGTACTGGATTAGATGGGAAACATGATCATTATGGGAAAGGAGGAAAGTGGTCAGTCCCAGAAGACAAACTAAAATCTGCCCAGGACGACGCCACTCGAATAGCTATTAGAATTCAGGAAAAAGCTGGTTTAGATATCATTAGCGACGGTGAACAACGAAGAACCAACTATGTGACTCATTTAACAAGAAATATGGGCGGTTTTGATTATACAAATCTACAACCGAAAGAAATGCGAGGGGGCAGACGAACTTTATTAGCTGGCTCTTGTACTCAACCGATTGAACATCGACAGGCGATCATAGTTGATGATTTGGCGTTCTTAAAAAGTGAAACAGATAAGCCGGTGAAGATGACCTTACCTGGCCCTATGACCGTCGTTGACTCAACTAATAATGATTTTTACTCCACTGAGGAAGAAATGGCATTTTCGTGGGCGAAGGCAATCAATAAAGAAGCAAAATTACTTGATGATTTGGGCGTTGATATCATCCAATTTGACGAACCAGCTTTCAGTAGATACCCCGACAAAGTAGAGAAGTGGGGAATAAAGGCCCTTGATCAATGTGTGTCTGGATTAAAATGTTCAACTGCTGTGCATGTTTGTTACGGCTACCCCCAACCTGGGCTTTTGCGTCCAGTCAATGATAGCTACGAAACGATCATAGGGCTTCTTGAACAGTCCCAAGTCGATCAATTAGCCCTTGAGTTTGAGGGTGCTAATCTAGATCCCCAATTATTAAAAAATTGCCCCTCCAAAACTGTAATATTTGGCTGTGTCTTCAATAGCGATGAAGTCATGGAGAAGCCCAATAGTGTTGCCAAGCGGTTATGTGAAGCCGCTGAATTTATTGATCCCACGAAGATACAGGCAGCCCCCGATTGTGGTCTTGTAATGATGAATGATCAAACCGCTCTTCAAAAACTATCCATATTGGTTGAAGGAGCTAATATAGCTAGAAAAAATCTAGGTTTTTAGTTTAAACGCGTTGAAATTCTTAACTCCTGGGAAACAACTTTGCTTTAATTTAATAAGTCTATAAACAATACTGTAAGGGCTAATAGGAACTAATAATTTTTCTGATTTCGTGACATAGTCCTGACGATATGAATATGACCAACGGACAAAAAGCAGCAATTTTAGTAACATTGACCGTCACAGTTGGGACATTTGTTACAACAATTACGATAGCCAATGTCTCTCTCCCCCAGTTACAAGGCGCATTTGCGGCGACTCAAGATCAAATCACTTGGATTGTAACAGCTACTTTAGTAGCACAAGCCATCGCAACACCGCTAAGTGGATGGCTCGATAATAGATTTGGTAGACGCAGAATCTTATTGGTATGTGCAACAAGTTTTACAATAACATCCATCTTATGTAGCTCAGCTTCTACACTTGGAGAACTTGTTATATGGCGGTTCTTTCAAGGATTATCTGGCGCACCACTAGTTCCACTTAGTCAGGCGATATTAGTCACAATTTATCCAAAGGAACAGCATGGACGCGTCCTAGTTTTTTGGATGTTTGGACCTATAATAGGAAGTATACTGGCACCCCTAATAGGCGGCTTTATATCAGAAGATTACAGCTGGCGCTGGGTATTTATGTTATCGGTTCCTCCGGCAATTTTATGTGTGGCATCATTATTTATATTTATGAAAGCTCCTCAAACCCAACAACCAGGGGAAAAACTTGATTGGCTTGGTTTTATATCCCTATCAATCTGCGTTACCACACTTCAATTAGTCTTGGATAGAGGTCAATTATTAGATTGGTTCGAATCTCCAATCATAATTCTTGGAACACTTTTGGCAGCGGTGACTTTCTACGTCTTTGTCTCGCATGTATGTACCTCCGATAATCCCTTTTTAAATCCAAGATTACTTCGGGACAGAAATTATGCAGTAGGTATATTGCTTGGGTTTACCTTCGGAATGCTTTATTTCACCACCTTCGTGCTTCAGCCCACAATGCTGCAAAGTCTTCGGGGATACCCGGACTCTCTCATTGGCCTCATTCAAGCCACTCGGGGAATAGGCCTTTTAGCCGGAGCGATCTTTCTTCTTCTGTTTTTAAAGAATATTGACCCCCGATTTAATATATTTCTAGGCTTCCTTATTGAGGTAATTACCGGTATTGGCATGTCCCACTTCGATATAAACATGACCACTAGTACAGTCACCTGGCTCACTATACTTCAAGGCTTTGGTCTTGGAATGATATGGTCTCCACTCATGGTACTGGCACTGGCCACCCTCGATATCCGCTATGTTTCTGAGGGTGCTTCCGTATTTCATTTAATGCGTAATATTGGTTCCAGTGTCCATATCGCAGCTACAGCAACCTTTGTTGTTCGGAGTAGCAGAGAAAATTATTCTTTATTGGTAGAAACATTAAACCCTTTCAATGAGATCTATACATTCGAAAGAACAGTGGGGAACTGGTCTATTTCCGGCTCAACCAACCTGGCTATAGTTTCAGAAGAAATTGGACGTCAAGCAACAATGATTGGCTACGTTAATGCTTATTATCTGTACGCCTTGGCAGCTTTAGTCGTTATGCCATTAGCCTTTTTTGCCAAAAAGCCACAATTAAACTAATTACCTTGAATAAGTTTCAGTAAAGTCCACATCGTTCAATTCACTTTAATTTAAGAAAAAGTTTAATTTAGAAAGATTTCTATGGATAATTTTTTTATATGGTGGCTAAGATATGAACTTGACTTTTACACAAGAAAAAGGGGCAAGTGATGTTGAAGGGTTCAGATTTATTCGTTAAAGCACTAGAAAATGAAGGTGTGGAATATATTTTTGGTATTCCTGGAGAAGAAAATCTGGATTTCCTAGACAGTCTTTCCCGATCAAAGAAAATTAAACTAATTTTAACCCGACACGAACAGGGAGCCGGTTTCATGGCGGCCGTTTACGGACGATTAACAGGAAAAACCGGAGTATGTATAGCAACGTTAGGGCCTGGGGCAACTAATTTCACTACCTGCGCGGCCTATGCACAGTTGGGTGGGATGCCGATGATGATGATTACGGGACAAAAGCCTGTAAAAAAATCCAAACAGGGTCGTTTTCAAATTTTAGATGTCGTTGAAATGATGAAGCCTATCACAAAATACGCTCAACAGCTTGTCGCTGCCGATAATATTCCAAGTCGCGTTAGGGAAGCTTTTAGAATTGCAGAGCAAGAAAAACCC
This sequence comes from SAR116 cluster bacterium AG-313-A07, assembly GCA_003284265.1. Taxonomy (GTDB): domain Bacteria; phylum Pseudomonadota; class Alphaproteobacteria; order Thalassobaculales; family Thalassobaculaceae; genus UBA7326. Next base: position 3,220 of record QBVV01000077.1, on the reverse strand, counting down.
GGCGCTGTGCATCTGGAACTGCCTGAAGATATAGCGGACGAACATTCAGATGAGCTGCCAATACCGGCATCCTCTGCGAGAAGAGCTGTTGCTGAGAATAAGTCAATTGATGCAGCAGTGGAAAAGATTGCGGCGGCGAAAAGCCCCATTCTGGTTGTTGGTGCAGGAGGAAATAGGAAGCTAACCAGTAATATGTTAACCGAGTTCGTAGACAGTACTGGCATCCCATTCGTAAGTACTCAACTTGGAAAAGGTGTAATTGATGAACGTCACCCTTTATTTATGGGTTGCGCGGCGCTGTCGGCAAGTGACTATGTGCATCGTGCGATAGAAGCTGCTGACTTGATTATAAACGTGGGCCACGATGTTATCGAAAAGCCTCCATTCTTCATGGCTCATGGAACAGCAAGAGATCATGAATCCAGTCACTCCTCCGATGACGATCCTGTTCTTGTTTCCGAAAGTACGCAGGTTATCCACGTTTCCTTTAGTTCAGCCGAAGTTGATCCCGTTTACTTTCCACAACTGGAAGTTATTGGTGATATAGCCAACGCAATATGGCAAATAAAAAATGGTTTAGGTGAGAAAAGCGTTAAAAACTGGGACTTCAGTCGCATGATGGAAGTAAAAAAATTCCACGACGAAAATATAGCTGAAGGATGCGATGATCCAAGGTTCCCAATTTATCCACAACGCCTTGTCGCTGATATTAGAAAAGCAATGCCCGATGACGGAATGATTTGTCTAGATAATGGCGTTTATAAAATTTGGTTTGCTCGAAATTATCCAGCCCATGAATCCAATACATGTATGTTGGACAATGCTCTCGCCACTATGGGCGCAGGTCTCCCATCAGCTATGGCATCCCATCTTGTCTATCCAGATAGAAAGGTAATGGCTGTCTGTGGAGATGGCGGGTTCATGATGAACTCCCAAGAGTTGGAAACTGCAGTTCGTTTGAAAATGAATATAACCTGTCTCATCTTAAATGACTCTAGCTATGGAATGATCCGCTGGAAGCAAGCAAATATGGGGTTTGAAGATTGGGGATTAGAGTATGGGAATCCTGATTTCATTAAATATGCAGAAAGCTACGGAGCGATCGGGCATCGAGTTGATTCCTCCGAGAACTTAATTAAAATCCTCGAAACCTGCTTATCTACTCCTGGTGTGCACTTAATAGATTGTCCTGTTGACTACTCAGAAAACGATGAGATTTTGAACAACAAAATTAAAGAGGATAGTGCAAAAATATAATTAAAAACGCTAGACATGGCTGGATTCATAATACTTTTTATAACTCGGCTATGCTCCAGCTGCTGGAGATAATTTATGCTAAAGCTGAGAGAAAAATATCCTTACATTCTCGCCAACGAGTCTATCTACGCTAATACCGACCTGAAGGTAACAGACAAATATACTGGTGAGGTAGCAACGCTTGTTGCTGTAGCTGATACTGATACAATAGATCAGGGTATACAGGCGGCCGTTGAAGCAACAGAACCCCTAGCAGAGATGCCAACCTATGAAAGACAAGAAGTCCTTGAACATTGTGTTGCTAGGTTCAAGGAACGTTTCGATGAACTGGCCTACGCCTTGTGCATAGAGGCTGGAAAACCAATCAATGATGCTAGGGGCGAAGTAACTAGACTAATAGACACCTTCAAAGTAGCAGCAGAAGAGACCACGAGATTCAATGGGGAGTTACAAACTCTCGATATAAGTCCAAGAGCCAAGGGATATAGAGGAATGTGGAAGCGCGTCCCAATAGGCCCATGCTCTTTTGTATCTCCTTTCAATTTTCCATTAAATCTTGCAGCTCATAAAATAGCACCAGCAATTGCTGTTGGATGCCCCTTTGTTATGAAACCTGCATCCCGAACGCCTCTAGGAGCTATAATTATGGGAGAAGTTTTGGGGGAAACCAACCTTCCAAAGGGTGCATTCTCAGTTCTCCCTTGCTCTCGCGATGGTGCAGATTTATTTACAGTCGATGATCGCTTGAAACTTCTCTCGTTTACCGGATCACCCGTTGTAGGTTGGGACCTCAAAGCACGTTGTGGGAAAAAGAAAGTTGTACTTGAATTGGGTGGAAATGCCGCTGTGGTAGTTGACGCTGATACCGATTTAGATGACGCAGTAAAACGTATCATCTTTGGAGCATTCTATCAATCTGGGCAATCTTGCATAGGGGTGCAACGAATTTTGATCCATGAAGATATATACGATACTCTTAGAGACAAACTAATTAAAAAAACTGCCTCACTTGTTGCGGGAGATCCCAAGGATGAAGCTACATTTATAGGCCCGATGATCGCAGAGAGTGAAGCCAATAGGCTTTCCAGCTGGATTGATGAAGCAGCTCAGTCTGGTGGGAAGGTTTTATGTGGAGGCAAACGCAAGGGAGCTATGTTGGAAGCAACTTTACTCGAAGATGTTCCAACTAGCGCACAGATCTGCACAGAAGAAGCATTTGGCCCTGTTGCTATACTCCAACGTTTCTCCAATTGGTCAGAAGCAATTGAAATGGTAAATGACTCCAAATTTGGTTTACAAGCTGGAATATTTACCAGAGATTTTTACAAGATTCAGCAGGCTTGGGACAAACTCGACGTTGGAGGCGTTGTGGTCGGTGACGTCCCTTCATATCGTGTGGACAATATGCCGTATGGAGGTGTCAAAGACTCAGGTCTTGGCCGAGAAGGTATTCGGTTTGCCATGGAAGATATGTCCGAAATACGTAATTTGGTAATTCGAACACTTCCTTAGTTCTGCAATAGAAGGTATCTTTTTGACAAATAATGATAAACGACGACGTTACTTTAGAAGAATTGTTCGTACTTAGTGATATTGGTGGGCGCAGTAGGGCTCGAACCTACGACCCGCTGATTAAGAGTCAGCTGCTCTGCCAACTGAGCTATGCGCCCTCGATACTTAATTAAGATAAGCACCGTTAGAAGACAAGAGAAATAACCTTAATCATATTATTTTGATTATTTGAGTTTTTTACCTTTCCAATAACCTTTTTAATTCCATTCGTTATTAAATCTGCTGAGTATTGTTTTCCGATGGACGAAACTGTTTAGTATAAATCCCACTGCCATCATTGTAGCTAAAAGTGCTGTTCCACCGTATGAAATAAATGGCAAAGGTACTCCGACAATGGGGACAAGCCCCATAACCATCCCTATGTTAATAAACACATAAAGAAATATGGCTG
>QBVV01000076.1 GCA_003284265.1 SAR116 cluster bacterium AG-313-A07 | reverse complement strand
CCTCTTCCAGCCACCTTGAAAGAATAGCTATAAATTCGGAAGAAAACCCCTCGAGCCGTTGCGCAAACCGATCCAGATCATGGCTAATCTTGTTATAGGCGATCACTGCTGGAATAGCAGCGACTAGCCCTAAAGCCGTTGCAAATAAGGCTTCCGCAATTCCTGGGGCGACGACAGATAAAGCTGTCGTCTTCGTCGCTGCTATAGATTGAAACGCATCCATAATTCCCCAAACGGTCCCAAACAAACCAACGAATGGCGCTGTAGCCCCAACTGATGCGAGAAACGACATATTTTTCTCTAATTGTTCCATCTCACGATCGATGGTAAGATTCGACATTTGTTGCAATCTCTCCATCAGACTCGCTTTAACTTCCTTTCCTTTGGAGGCTAACCCATGTGCTTTTGATCGCCTCCACTCCCTCATACCTTCACAAAAGACCAAGGACATCGGATCAGAAGGCGTATTCCCAATGTGGTCATACAAACTCTCTAAATCTCCTCCTGACCAAAAGCTGTCTTCGAAGGAGCGTATATTCGATCGTAACCTTCGTAACTTGAAAACTTTATCTAAGATTATTGCCCATGTGCAGACTGAAACTATAACCAGTCCGATCATCACGGCTTGAACAATAGGATCGGCCGACATAAACAGACCAATAATACTGAGGTCTAGCTCGGAGGAGCCGCTAAGTTGTACGCTATCAACTATGGTTTGTTCCATCTAGTTTACCGTCCTTTATGATCAAAATTCATTCTAGCAATTGCCTGTCTTACAACGCGAGGAAAACGCGTTGCCCGACCACGGCTATTAATACAGGCGAGTTGGACATTAAGCTGTACCAACCAACTCTCATCAACAATACCGTTGGTTATTTTGTGAATGGTTTGATTGGCTTCGATTTTCGCACCGCTAACTGAATTGAATTCCGTCTGAATTTCTATCAAATCGTCGAGACGGGCCGGTTTCTTAAAATCAACAGAACAATAACGTACAGCCAACGAAACGCCCTGCTCCCCCAAAATATCAATTTGATTTATTTCACAACTCCTCAAAGACTCGGTTCGAGCGTGTTCCGCTAATGTCAAATAGTCTGCGTGGTAAACAATTCCACCGGCATCGGTTGCATCATAATAAATACGTGTTCTAAACCTATGAATATTGTTTAACCAAACGCCCGAAATGAGATCTTTAGACTCACGATTATCCATCTAATGTATTGCCATCTAGAATTTTTCCAGAAATCTCGTTTAAAATATCTAACTGCTCAGATGATTTTGGAGCTGATAAGCCCAAGTATTCATACGAGGATACAGACAAAACTCGACCGCGCGGGGTCCGCCCTATCAAGCCTTGTTGAAGCAAATATGGCTCGATCACTTCTTCTATAACATCACGTTGTTCCGATAATGCAGCAGCCAACGTTTCTGCTCCAACAGGACCGCCCCCGTAATTTTCAGCTATACATCGGAGATATCTGCGATCCATTGTATCCAGCCCTCGGTTATCTACTTCTAACCTGTTCAGAGCAGAATCTGCAGCAGGCGCATCAATTTCTACAGCACCCGCCACGCCAGCAAAATCTCTTACTCTACGCAGTAACCTACCAGCCACTCTAGGCGTTCCCCTAGAACGTCTGGCGATCTCTTCAGCGCCGTCATTTGTTAGATTAAAATGCATTAATTTCGCGGCCCGCATTATTATTTGACACAGTTCTTCGTTATTATAAAACTGCAGGCGCATTGGGATGCCAAATCTTTCACGAAGTGGCGTTGTCATCAACCCTGATCTGGTGGTTGCAGCCACGAGAGTAAATGGCGCCAAATCTATCCTTAAAGATCTAGCGGCGGGACCTTCTCCTATAATCAGATCAAGTTGAAAGTCTTCCATGGCAGGATAGAGAATTTCTTCTACTACGGGACTTAGCCGATGTATCTCATCGATAAATAAAACGTCTCTTGGTTGCAAGTTTGTCAGTAATGCCGCCAAGTCTCCAGCTTTGGCTATCGATGGACCTGAGGTCATTTTAAAATTAACTCCGAGTTCTCTTGCAACAATCTGCGCGAGTGTGGTCTTTCCCAAACCTGGAGGGCCATGGAAAAGAACGTGGTCCATTGATTCTTGGCGTCCTCGAGCTGCATCAACAAAAACTTTAAGGTTATCCCGAAGTTGTTGTTGGCCTATGAACTCAGATAACGCAACCGGACGAAGAGAAGTATCCTGCGTGTCAATATCAGTTACCCCGGCGCCGATTAATCGTTCTCTTTCGCTATAGTCATTGTTTTGATAGTCCGTCACGACCCGAGTTCCCTTAAGCTTAGAGATATTAATTGATCTATGGTTTCATCATCTCCGCTTTTCGAACGAACGGCTGTCGCTGCCTTATGAGCCTCTAATCGACTGTAACCCAAATTTACCATCGCAGAAACAGCATCCTCAAATGTTTGGTCTACATCAGCTTTTTTAGGATCTGATGACTGATGCTTTGTACCAACAAAATTTGGAGATTTGTCCTTTAGTTCATTTAAAATTCTATCCGCTAGTTTCGGCCCAACACCCTCTGCTCGACAAAAGCTATTTTTATCTTTTGCAACCAGCGATTCTGATATTTCATTGGGCGACAATGCTGACAAAATTGACAAGGCTGCCTTCGCACCGACTCCCTGGACGGTCTGCAATAATTGAAACCAAGCACGTTCATGCTGAGTTAGGAAGCCAAAAAGATGAATATGGTCTTCGCGGACATGAGTTTCTACATGGACCGTAATCGTATCACCCACGTTCCCTAATTCACTCAGTGTTCTTGACGACCCAAAAATAAAATATCCAACCCCGCCAACATTTATAATAGCACCGTTATCCTGCAGCGTATCCAATATACCTTGTAATTTTGCTATCACCTGCTTGCTTCCTTCAATAGAGCTGCATCAATAAGGTCTTTCAACCGAGATTGGTTGTTAGGAGTGTTTTGTTTTACGCCATTCTTTCTACTTGCCTGATCCATCAAAACGGGATTTTGTGTAAAGTGCGCATGGCATATAGCAACGGCTAATGCATCGGCCGCATCTTCGTTAGCGAGTACTGCTTTGGGTAATATATTGCCGACCATTATCTGAACTTGGTTTTTAGCTGCATGGCCAGCACCAACGACGGCCTTTTTAACTTTATTGGGGGCATATTCCGAGACCGGTATTCCAGATAAAGCTGGAGCTAGAAGTACTGCGCCCCTAGCTAAGCCCAGTTTAAGTGTCGATTCTGGGTTTTTATTTACAAAGGTCTCTTCCGCAGCTACCTCCTTGGGTTGAAATTGTTTCACCAAATTCAAAATGCCTGAATGCAGTTGCACCAAACGCTCGGCTATAGTCTTTCCCGAGTCCGAACACACAACACCATTCGCAACATGGATTAAATGGTTCCCCTTAACATCAATAACCCCCCACCCAGTTCTACGCAGTCCTGGGTCTAATCCAAGTAATCGCTTTTTATCAGGTAAAGTTGGGCTATTGAATGCCATTTAATTCACAATTTTCGACATTATTTCGTCACTTATTTCAAAATTTGAGGAAACAGTTTGCACGTCATCATTATCGTCAAGAGTATCAAAAAGTTTTAATAGTGTGGATGCTTGATCCTCTGTCACTGCGACTGTATTTTGCGCCTTCCATGAGAGATCAGCTGAGACAGGTGGTCCAAACCTCATCTCTAAATTCTCTCGCACTGCATTGAAATCTGATGGCGCGCAACTGAATTCATGATAGTCTTGGGCTGACTCCACATCGTCAGCCCCAGCTTCGACAGCACCCTCAAAAGCTTCATCATTCGTACCCAGTCCTGATGGATAGACAATCAAGCCAATGCGATCAAACATAAAACTAACGCTATTAGTTTCTCCTAAATTACCTCCAAACTTATTAAAGGCCGACCGTACTTCCGACGCTGTTCTATTACGATTGTCTGTCAAGGCATCAACGATAATAGCAACTCCACCAGGGCCATATCCTTCATAGCGAATTTCATCATAATTCGTCTCTTCTCCGCCTCCTGCAGCTTTTTTCATGACCCTTTCAATATTATCCTTGGGCATATTTGCAGCACGAGCGGCAGCTATAGCCGAACGAAGACGTGGGTTTGCATCTGGATCAGCTCCCGCCTTGGCCGCAACCGTTAGCTCTCTAATTAAGCGCGTGAAAATCTTCGCGCGTTTTTTATCTTGCGCACCCTTGCGATGCATGATGTTTTTAAACTGTGAATGCCCGGCCATATTTTTTCCGTAAAACCTATATAATTAGCAAAAATTGTTACCTTAGGATACTATCATACCATATGTAGCGTATGTATTGGTACTATTCTGAATAATATAAAGATAAATTGGGCAATTTTATGGCTGAACCCATATCAGTGTTGCCTCTGCCACGTTTCTGATGGTTGCTTTTCGATTTAAATGATAAGCAAGAATCCTACTAATCGAGAGGTATTGTCTGGCTTAACAGACCACCCAAACGAATTGGCTCTATACTGGTAGCTAACCCTGTTCTGTCGTCGCTCACAATAAAACTGCCACAAATAGTTGCTTCACCGCCTGCAGCATCTAACCGCGGGCCCGGCATTTTCAGAACAAAACGGTCAATCGGCGCCTCTTTTTTCATACCGATAACTGAATCGTAATCTCCGCACATACCTGCGTCTGTCTGATAGGCTGTTCCTGTCGGCAAAACCATAGTGTCTGATGTTGGAACATGCGTATGTGTCCCAATTATGGCAGACACCCTACCATCGAAATGGTGCCCAAATGCCATTTTTTCACTTGTAGCCTCGCCATGCATATCAATAAAAATGAAATCGGCGTTAGCCCCCAATGGTATCTCGCCTAGTATCTTTTCTACGGAAGCAAATGGATCATCTAAAGGATCCATAAATAGTCGAAGCATCACATTGATTACCAAAACTAATCGACCATTAGTTGCCTCGAATAATCCGGCTCCATTCCCAGGGGAGGTTATCGGGTAATTAGCCGGCCGAAGAAGCCGCGGCTCCTGATCAATATATTCTATAATATCTCGTTGATCCCAGGCGTGGTTTCCCGTGGTAATTGCATCAACACCAGCATTAAATAATTCATCACAAATGGTTGGGGTGATCCCAAAACCACCCGCAGCGTTCTCTCCATTTACGATGATAAAGTCTGGTCGCAAATTTAGTTTCAATTGAGGAAGATTGTCGAAAACGGCCCTTCGCCCTGACCGACCGACAACATCTCCCAAAAATAAGACGCGCATTAAATACTTTCCTCCCTTATAAAAACACCCCCTTCAGTTAAGACAGCATCAAGGCGAATATCATGTTTGGCATGAGGAACCCGCTCAATCATTTGCCCCTCAAAGCCTACACCAATGGCAAAGATATTTTTTTCTTCTTTTAAAGTTTTCAGCGTTATGTCATAAAAACCGCCCCCATAGCCAAGCCGAAAACCATTTTTATCGAAGGCTAAAAGAGGAACCAATAACCAATCAGGCGTCTTTATCGTTGCTGTTTTTGGCAAACACATCACACCATAATTATCCTCAATTAAATTCTGCCCTGGGTTCCATTCTCTAAAAATCAAAGGTTTATATTTTGAGTCAATCTCGGGCAATACTATCGTATAGCCGAGACCATACAGATGGTTAATTAACGGACGAACGTCCAATTCAGTTCTAAACGGCCAAAAAGCAGATATGGTGGACCCATGCGCTGGACTCCATGTGTTACAAAAGTTTTCAGCTAATATTTTGGAACCAGAAACTCCTTTACTTTGGAATAAAAGCTGACGTCTTTTCTCCGCCGTATTTCGTAGCTGTTTTTTTTCAGCTATCAAATTGACATCTTGCATTGCTTAAAAATCTTTTTTTCGCGTTTGTATTAATCTCTGGGGTGGAAGCCGTAATGATCGATGGCGCTGAATATCCTCTGTGGCCTGCTACTACAGGTGGGCACCACTATACCAAGACCGCAATCCTAGCAGAGGTAGCTCCCAAAGGATGTTTTATAGCCCCAGAGATAATTCGGCCTGTCGGGTCACACAGCAACCGCCCTGTATGTCTTTATAAAGCCTGATCCGCCAGATCTGCAATCTTTTCTATTCTTTTCGATAGCTCCTCAATGCGAGCAACCGCTGACACTGATGTATCATCGCTACCTTGAATCGGTGTTAATTTTACAGTCTCACGTAAATCAACAAGTTCATCTGCAATGACTAACGCAGCCATAACCAAAAGCCGCGTTGGTCCAACTTGGCCAACTTGAGCCGCTAGTTCGCCGACCTTATCATCAACTATTTTTGAGAGATCCAGCAGACGGGCTTCTTGACCATCTTCACAAGCTATTAAAAAGTTTTGGTTATTAACAGTTATGTCTACCTGTGCCACCTTAATCAATCCTCCAAAACAAACTTCAGCCGATCTATTGTTTTATCTAATCCTTCATCGACCTGCTTCGTTACCTCGAGCAAACGATCACAACGGGCTTGGAGGTGTTTAACTTGTGCCTGCATCTGGTCCGATTCGGCATTTTTTGATGCACTCGCGGTTAAAGACGACTCTAACTTATCAACAGATTGCTGGAGGCGATTTATTGCTTGATCTAAGGAACTCACAAGACTTAACCTCCTACACTAAAATAATTTATTCACTATAAAAACTGACAACATCGATCTAAACACTAGATCGTCAATCTTACAAGGGCGATCAACATAGCAACTACATTAGTATGTCTCTTACGAAAATTATTCAAATATTTTTTTGCCACACCACTATCGCTGTAACAAACCGTGTCATCATCTTTTAAAAAAACAAAAAATTACGTCCACTTTAAGTCGCACATTTGCAAGTTTTGCTATAGACATCAGAGATCTCAGCAGTGATTATTAGACACGTTAATGTTTAAAACTAATAGGTGGTTGACGGAAGCACGCTGCTCAGGGCATTTTCCAAAAAGGGTCCGAGATAAAGAAACTTAGCAGCATCGGTAATTCGCTAAGCAAATTTTAAATATCTGTATTAAAACATTTTATCAAGTGGTCGAGTGAAGAATGAGCCAAGAAACAAAGACATACGATTTACCAGAGAAAAATCACGCTCGTTTGGCAAATGCCATCCGAGTTTTGAGCATGGATGCGGTGGAAAAGGCCAAGTCAGGTCACCCCGGAATGCCAATGGGAATGGCAGACGTGGCTACGGTATTATTCTCTGAATTTTTAAAATTCGATCCTATGAACGCTAAATGGCCTGACCGCGATAGGTTTATTCTTTCTGCTGGACATGGTTCCATGCTGCTCTACTCTTTACTCTACCTGACTGGTTACCCAGATATGAGTCTCGAGGAACTGCGAAACTTTAGACAGTTAGGCGCTAAAACTGCTGGGCACCCCGAATTTGGTGTTGCTGAGGGAATAGAAACCACGACGGGCCCGTTAGGACAGGGCTTTGCTAACGCGGTTGGTATGGCACTAGCAGAGAGAAAGATGCAAGGGAGGTTTGGAACAGACCTTGTCGATCATTATACTTATTGCATAGCTGGCGATGGGTGTTTAATGGAAGGTGTTAGCCATGAAGCGGCATCTTTAGCCGGTCACCACGAATTGAATAAATTGATAGTTTTCTTTGATGATAATGGTATTTCCATAGATGGACCCACAACTCTATCAGTGTCTGACGATAACGTCGCTCGTTTTCAATCATATGGATGGAACACAATATCTATAGATGGTCATAATCCTGCAGAAATTCGGAAAGCTCTTGTGAATGCAAAAGAGTCATCCAAACCATCTTTGATAGCGGCAAAAACAAAAATTGGGTATGGCGCCCCAAATAAAGAGGGAACAGCCGCTTCACATGGGGCTCCCTTAGGTTCTGACGAGATAGCTCTAACCCGTGATAGTCTTGGTTGGCCCTATGAACCTTTCATTATTCCAGCCGAGGTACTAGAAGAATGGAGAAGGATCGGTGGTCAAAATGCAGACGTCCACAAATGTTGGTCCAATCGTCTTAATAATAGCGAAAAATCGATACGCACCGCCTTCACCTCGAGTATCGATGCTAAAATTAGCAACTCGGTAACAGAAGCTCTCAAAAACTATGAGTCTAGGCTCATAGACGAGAAACCTGACGTTGCAACCCGTGTGGCCTCACAGAAAACGCTTGAAGTTTTGGCGCCCTTGATACCCGAACTTGTCGGAGGGTCGGCAGACCTAACTGGATCAAATAACACAAAAACAGGTTCACAAATTGTGTTTGATAAAGATAATCCAAACGGTAATTATCTTCACTATGGAGTCAGAGAACACGCGATGGCTGCTGCCATGAATGGACTGGCTTTGCATGGGGGAATTATTCCATATGGGGGTACTTTTTTAGTATTTACAGATTATTGTAGACCTTCAATAAGATTAGCATCATTAATGGGCCTTAGGACGATATATGTAATGACCCATGACTCGATAGGTTTGGGGGAAGACGGTCCAACCCATCAACCTATTGAACATCTAGCATCACTAAGGGCTATCCCTAACCTTCACGTTTTCCGGCCCGCGGACGCTATAGAAACCATGGAGTGCTGGCAACTAGCATTAGATGCCACTAGCACACCGTCCATTATAGCTTTGAGCCGTCAGAATTTGCCCTTGGTAAGGTTACAGGTGGCAGAAAAAAATCTTTCTGAATATGGCGGATACATTTTGAAAAGCAGTCAAAAAAGCTCCGTGG
>QBVV01000075.1 GCA_003284265.1 SAR116 cluster bacterium AG-313-A07 | reverse complement strand
CATCAAAAGACTTCGCGTCTTCAGCGGGCGGGATCATGCGGGTGATATTTGGCCACTCATCTGCATATTTGCGATTGTGTTCAATCCATTCGTCCGCTCCGGGCTCTGTATCCGGCAATATCGCTTCCGCAGGACATTCTGGTTCACAAACGCCACAATCGATACACTCGTCAGGATGAATAACCAACATATTCTCGCCAACATAAAAGCAATCTACGGGACAAACTTCTACACAATCGGTATACTTACATTTTATACAATTTTCGGTAACTACATACGTCATATTTTTCCCTAATGGTCATTTAAACCAAGTTGCTTTGCTAGCGAAAAATGGGTTACTCGCCAACCCCTAATTTTTCAAGGGCTCTTTTTCGAGCAGCACCACTCTCTCGATCATCTACATAAAGAAGTCCTGCTAGCCTTCTCATCAAAGTGGCTTCGAAATCGTGGAGTTCTCCATCTGAGTAGACCAGTTGCCATAACATTTCCATCAAAGCTACACGCTCAGAATTGTCGAAGGAATTTCGAACCACCTTTGTGTATTTGTAAATATCATTGCCATTATCAACATCTTCAGTCGCTTCCGCAATAATCTCTTTCGCTTCTGTTTCGTTTATAGAAAACCTTTCCACCATTAACCTGTTTAATGCTACTTCCTCGGCCGTATCCAGTTTCCCATCTAGCCAGGCAGCCCGCGCAAGTAACGCTGCACTGGCCAATTTTACCGGGTCAGTAATTACCTGCGGTTTATTTTCACTTTTGTTTGATCCCAAAAGGGCGTCTTTTAGATATTTTAACATTCTACACAAACCCTATTACATGCCTTATTGTGGACCTATTATAATTACTACCAGAGATAAATGTACCAAAATGCAAAAGAAGTCACCCCCACCTGAAAAATTTTTGTGCCAAACTGCGCCATCTGCATTACGAAATGCCTCACCAATATTGAGGGTGCTCAGGGATATACTGCCTGAAAAATGTTCAGTTTTAGAAATAGGAAGCGGAACGGGCCAACATAGCGTAATATTTTCAGAGGGAATTAACTGCTTAAAATGGATCCCTAGCGATGTTGATGCTTCAAACTTCGAGAGTATCAATGAATGGGCCCAAACAGCTACAAACAATATCCCCTTCAGTCCACGCTTGATTGACGCCTCGCAACCCGATTGGTGTTTAACTGCTAACGATAATATCGATGTAATCGTCTCCATCAATGTAATCCATATAAGCCCATGGTCAGTCACTAAAGGTATATTAAAGGGGGCTCAGAAATTCCTGCCAAAAGGTGGGTTTTTATATTTTTATGGACCCTTCATACAAAATAACGTACTTACCGCTGCAGGCAATATTGCGTTTGATAAAAGTTTAAGAGAGAGAAATGAGGATTGGGGTTTACGAAATATAAATGAAGTAGAGAAGTTAGCAAACAAGCATGCCCTGAAATTGGATAGGATAGTAAAGATGCCATCGAATAATCTATCCGTTGTTTTCACAAAAACATAAGCGGTCTAGCTCACAACGATCGCAGTACTTCTATAAATTTGTTTATTTCATCTTCCGTATTATAATAATGCACACTTGCTCGAACAAGTCCGTCTAAACCCCGTTCCAAGTAGCTAAGTTTCATACCCGATCCACTGGAGGTTGAAACGTTTATCTTATGGTTTGAGAGTTGTGTTTTAACTTGCTCAGCATTAAGCCTTAAATGTTCGAATGTAACTAAACCGCATTTTTTTGCACCTTGATCTGTTAATGTTACAAGCCCTGTTTCTTGGAGTTCTGCCCTTAGATAAGCAGCGAGATCAGACACCCTCCGCTCTATGGTCTTCAAGCCAAGTTCCATAGCATAGTCCACGGCTTTCCCAAGAGCAGCTTGCCCCGCAAAATACCGTTCCCAATTTTCGAAACGCTTAGCGTCTGTTCTAATCTCATAAGTTCCAGCATCTATAAGTTCTGCTGCAAACTGGTCAAGTAACGGAGGCTCCAGCCGTTCTATCCAATCCTCCTGAACATACAGAAAACCCGTTCCTCTCGGCCCCCGGAGATACTTTCGACCCGTGGCCGATAAAAAATCACAGCCAATGGCTTTTACGTCCAAATGTATTTGACCCACGGATTGGCATGCATCTAACAAGAAGGGAATAGAGTATTTATTTGCAATTCTTCCAACATCGTGAGCTGGGTTAATCAGCCCTCCCCCGGTGGGAATGTGACTTATGGAAATTAATTTAGTTTTTTTATCGATATTTTGCTCAAGGGCATTAATGTCGATCTGACCATTTTTGTCATTCGGTACAATAACGAGCTCTGCTCCTGTCTGTTTTGCTCTATGAAGGTACGCGATTAGATTACTACCGTACTCAGATACAGTAGTTAATATCTTATCGCCGGGACCTAAAGGCAAAGCATAAAAAACCATATCCCAAGCTCTGGTGGCATTCTCCACAAATGCTATCTCTTTCGGCTTCGCATTCAAAAGTAGGGATACAGACTTGTAGAAGCTCTCGATGTCTTTATTTCGTAAAGAACGCGTTTCGTAACCACCTTTCATCTCTTCTTCACGAAGGAAATTACATAGATAATCCGCTACCGGGGCAGGCATCAATGACGCCCCCGCGTTATTAAAATGTATCAAATCTCTACAACCTCGAGTCTCAGCTCTCACTCTCTCTACATCAATTTCTTTCATTCAAACTTCTCTCATAACTTTTCCAGAAGGTCAGCGTTTCCAGAAAAAAAATGTAACGCTAACAAGAGCAGCAGGGACAGATATCATAGTAAAAGCCAAACTATAACCCCCCGTCCAATATCCTAGACCAAATAAAGCAGGAAAAACTATCTGGCCCAATGCGCCAAATGCCAAAATCCCACCTGTTATTCGTCCCGCCTCACCTGCAGGAGCCAAACGTGCCGCTTCCGATAATAGCACGCCATGCCATGATAAAACTGAGAGACTAATGGCGCAATTTACAGTTAAGACCGCCGCGTGACTCCACTCCTCATCAAATGCTCCCATCAGTATGGTTGATATGGCCATTACTAATGCCAAGAAGGCTAATAATTGTCTTGGCTGCATTAATGTGCTGCCTACCCAACCCCACAATATTCTTGCCGGTATCGCCAAAAATGTGGCTAGTCCAAGCACTTGTCCCGCCTCTTCCAGACTGAAGCTTAAATCTTCATATAAGTAGGTAATGGTAAAGTTAGTATAAACAGATTGCAGTCCAACAAAACTAAAGGCCGCTATCGCCATCCCACGGCGTTCTGATAATTTTATTACGTCTTTTATATTAGTAATAAAATCACCCAATCTCGGGACAGCATGAGGATCGCGTTTTTTATCAAACTCTTCTCTGAGAGGTTGTAAGATTACCGATATCAAAATGCAAAGTAATGCCGTTCCTATTAGTGTAATTCTCCATCCAAAACTTACAGCAAGTGGCACCAGAATCAGTCCAGAAATCACGACGCCAGCAGGAACACCGGTCTGCTTTATCGAAAACACAAGTGGCGCCCATTTTCGTGGAGCATATTCGGCAAGAATTTGTGAACTGGCAGGAGTTGCTACCGTGGTGCCAGAACTGATTAGAAGAACAGTAATAGCAAAAATTGGTATGAGTAGCAGTGTCTGATGCGCGAAAGCAGCTAAAATCAATCCTAAAGCCATGGAGACACAGCCTAATTGACTTGTCCTAAGCGCACCAAAGCGTTGAATTATACCTCCACAACACGCCATAAAAACTAAAGAAACGAGAGCAAAAAACCAAGTATATATCAGGACCAACTCAGCATTGAATGATAAGTCGGACGCCAAAGCTGGAAATAAAGCCGGTAATCCGACTTTGGCGGTTGTCGCTACGGTTTGCTGTATAAGCATCGCAACAATTGCTAACATAAGAAGATGCATAAGGGGATAAGTTGCACATGTAATTGTAATTTGTCACGAAACTTTATGATATTCAGAAAAATTTTTAGAACGGTATTATTTAAAAGTATATCTAAACTATCAATCTCTTCGCATTAACCTATCTATAGCTCTACGATCATCTTTTGTAGGTCGCCCTCCGCCGCGAGGTCGGTTGGAAACGGTGCCGTTAAATTCAACCAATTTTTTCGCCGCTTCTTTCTGTTGTTCTATAGGTGATAAATCTTCAAAGAGCAATTGCGCCTCAGGCGCTGGCCCTCTGCGTTCAGCCAAAAATAGCACCTTTATAACACGGATAAACGACCCTTGTGGGAAGGTCAGCACGTCATTTTTCTTTACTAATTGGTTGGATTTAGTAACAACTTTTCCAGATAACCGAACCCTGCCAGCACTCAGTAACTTTGTTGCTAAAGCTCTACTTTTAAAAAAACGAGCTGACCACAGCCACTTATCTAAACGTTGGTTACTTTGTTCCTGATTCATTAGTGAACTAACTTTATTTGTTCTAAGATAGAAAATGGTGAAGATTTTAATCTTTCAGCTTTCTCAGAGGGTGGCCTTTGCGTTTTTCGCAGGCTGCCTGTTTTTTTCAAAGAGGCTTCGGTTGATTTGTTTGCTCTAAATTGGGGTTTTCTCTTATATTTTTGATTACGACGTCTAAATCTAATTTCACCATCAGCGCTTTTCAGCTGCTGATACCCAAGTTTTACTATAACAGGAGTAATACCTTCGTGGCTAAGCCCCACTAAAGACAACATCTCTGCATTGATTGAAAAAGGTCCATTCCGGGCACATTTCCTTAGGATTGCCCCTAAGCGTTCAACTATGTCCAACCGGATCACCTGAGAACCAAAATCTATGAAACCGAGCACCTGGTACAAGCTTTCTTTAACTTTAACATTTTTAGCAATTGAAACGCGCCCTGGTGTAGGAAGTTCCAGTAATGATTTGTCCTCTTTAAAAACCCTCCACAAAATTGCAAGAAGCGTTGCTTGTTTTGGCTTTAGTAATTCTGGAATAAAAACAGTATAAATACCAAAACGCAGACCTGATTTTGACAAATTTCTCCTATCACTCTCATTCAGTGTTTTAATCAAATCGTTTAATGAAGAGCGCGGCGCGTTACCGAGACGTTCGATAATCTGAAAAACTATTCCTGCCGCTGCCCCTTTGTAACTTGCGTTTTTAAGTCTTATCAAAGCTGGTATAACGCTCAACATGTAGGCTGACAACCAATCGCGAAGTCGTCCAATCAACATCCTACATTCTTCATTCTCAACCAATTCAGATACATCCAAATTAATTATAGGCGTTAACGGATCTCTTCCTTGTTGAATGGTAGCCAATTTAAATTCACACCAAAATATATGACCCAGATCATTGATAGAAAAATTATCGTCTGTTTCTTTAACAATTTTGTTAACCCGGCGTGTTAATTCATGAGGAAGGGTTTTTCGTACCGCTGCAAGAACCGGCTTAGAATTATTTTTATCAGAGATATGAGCTATAAAATTAAGCCCCTGCAACGTGCCAACTTTGTGGCCTTCTACCTTAACATCGCCATTTGAAGATACTGCGGCAAGCAAGTCCTCACTATCTCGCATCTTTTGAAATAGAACCGCGGCTCTCCTATCAACAAAACGCTGAGTAAGTTTTTCGTGCAAGGCATCAGATAACCGGTCTTCTATCGATCTCGCTATTTGTCTCCAATTGACTGGGTCCAAAATCCAATCACTCTTATTTGTTATAAATGTCCATGTTCTGATATGAGCAATCCTTCCCAATAGTGTGTCGATGTCCCCTTCTACTTTATCGAACCGAGACATCTGATTATTCACCCAATCAGTTGGCAAATGACCCTCTTTGTCTGACAAGTGGAAATAAATATCGGTTAGTAATTGACTGTGAGACCCTGTAAGTGTTTTTCTGAAATCCGGTATTTGACATACATCCCATAAAAGACGGACTTCGTGAGGAGACTTTACACGTTTAATAATCTCCGGATTCCTGGTAATGGACACCAATGCAATATGGTCACTGCTGTCTCTCTTTCTTAAAAAAAATGGGTGAGGAGGTGACACCTCGAGGCTCAATTTTAGATTGCCTATGTTATCAAATGACAGGTCTCTATTTCGCCAAAATATACCGCGTACAGGCTCGAATCTATGTTCCTCAATTGCACTGATAGTCTCTTCCTCAAACCCAGGACAATTGCCTGTCACGCCGAATGTACCATCGTTCATATATCGACCCGCACGCCCGGCAATCTGCGCCAGTTCCTGTGCCGATAGATACCTTGGAATACGTCCGTCAAACTTTGAGTTATCAGCAAACGCTACGTGGTTAATATTCATATTAAGCCCCATACCGATTGCGTCTGTTGCTATCAGATAATCCACCTCACCATTTTGATAGAGCTCAACTTGGGCATTTCGCGTTCTAGGCGATAGTGCCCCCAGAACCACAGCCGTTCCACCTTTTTGTTGCCTCACTAGCTCCGCCAAACCATAAACGTCCTGCGCTGAAAATACGACTATTGCCGACCGTCTGGGAAGTCGTGTGATTTTTTTCGACCCTGAATATGTGAGTTTCGAGAGTCTAGGTCGTGCAATGAATTCAGCCTCTGGAATAACCTTTTTCAATAAAGGTTTAATGGTTAAAGCACCCAGAAACATGGTCTCCTTAGAACCACGCGCCCTTAATAATTTTTCAGTAAAAATATGACCTCTCTCGTAGTCCGAAGCTAACTGTATTTCATCAATTGCCAAAAACTCAACTTCTTTATCCCTTGGCATAGCTTCCACCGTACACATGAAATACCTTGCTCGGACGGGAATAATTTTTTCTTCGCCTGTTATCAGTGCGACAAGGTTACCGCCTATCTTCGCAGCTACTTTCTCATAGTTTTCACGAGCTAAAAGACGCAATGGGAAACCAATCATACCCGTTGCATGAGCTAGCATTCTCTCAATAGCCAAATGCGTCTTGCCAGTATTCGTTGGCCCCAATACCGCAGTTAGATGGGGCCCGTTTCCAATAGTCATTTTGGGATCTTACCGATTATTTTCATCTGATAAATACATAAAAGACTTGCACTATGCTAGGTTATTACACATATGAACAGAGGATTGCGAGGCTGATCGAATAAATTATCGTTATGAATAGATTACAGGGAAACTATAATATGAGTGCCAATAAACGTTCCTTCCAAGCGGAAGTAAGTAAGCTTCTTAATATCGTAGCTCATTCACTGTATAGTGAACGCGAGGTGTTTTTGCGAGAATTAATCTCGAATGCAGCTGATGCTTGCGACAAACTTAGATACCTGGCCCTGACGGACGAAAAACTGGTTTCTGGCGATAATGAATTCAAGGTCAAAATAGCTACGAATAAGAAAGCAAAAACACTACTTATTTCGGACAATGGTATCGGAATGAACGAAGCCGACCTTGATGATAATCTTGGTACAATTGCGAGATCCGGCACAGGCGCATTTGTCGAAAACCTTTCCGGTGACGAAAAGCAGGATGTCGGCCTGATAGGACAGTTTGGGGTTGGTTTTTACTCTGCCTTTATGGTCGCAGAAAAAGTTGAGGTGCTAACAAAAAAAGCAGGTGAAAAACAAGCGTGGCTGTGGAGTTCTGATGGTCTTGGTGAGTATACAATAGAAAAGGCTGAAAAAGCTGAGCGAGGCTCGCAGGTGACCTTGCATCTCAAAAAGGATGCATCAGAGTATTTAGAAGATTTGCGGCTTCGCACGGTGGTTAAATCCTATTCCGATCACATAGCACTTCCTATTCTTCTTGAGGGAGAAAAGGGGGAAGAAGAAGCTATCAACGAAGCATCCGCACTATGGACACGCGCAAAGAAGGATATCAAAAAAGAGCAATATTCAGAATTCTACAAACAGGTTAGTAGTAGTTATGACGAACCTTGGATGACAACGCATTGGAAAGCAGAAGGCCGTTTTGAATATAGTGCTTTACTATTCACTCCATCCAATCGTCCATTTGACCTCTTTCATCCCGATAGAAAAAACCGTGTCAAACTCTATGTAAAACGCGTATTCATTACAGACGACTGCGAAGGTCTAATTCCTGATTATTTGAGGTTCGTAAAAGGGATCATAGACTGCGAAGATCTCCCATTGAATGTTAGCCGTGAACTACTCCAGAAAAACCAAATGTTAACTGCTATTGGATCTGCTGTCTCCAAACGCATCATAAACGAACTCAAGAAAAAGTCCGAAAAACAACCAGAAGAATATATCAAATTTTGGGAAAACTTCGGTCCTGTTTTAAAGGAAGGGCTTTATGGTGTTCCAAATGATAATAAACCGGCTCTGTTAGAGCTATCCAGATTTAGATCTACAAAACGCGAAGGTTTCATTAGCCTAAAAGACTATGTATCAGGTATGAAAGAGGGCCAGGATACAATCTATTATATAACTGGGGAGAACTTAGAGGCTATAAAAAATTCGCCGCATTTAGAGGGTTTTGCTGCCAAGGACATCGAAGTCCTGCTCATGTCTGACCCTATTGATGACTTTTGGATCCCATCAATGTTTGAGGGCTATGACGAAAAAAAATTCGCCTCAATAACGAGAGGTTCGGCAGATTTAGATACTATCGATGAAAAAGATGAAAAAGACGACCCAGCCAAAAAAACCAAACCAAGTAAAAAGGATAGTGATATTTCACTATTAATTGCCTCCATTAAACTGACACTCGGGGAGACTGTTAAAGACGTCAAAGAGTCCTCACGTTTAACAGACTCGGCTTGCTGTCTTGTTGCTGATGAAGGAGATATGGATATGAATTTAGAACGTATCCTAAGGCAGCATCAACAGGTACAGGATGCAGCGCCGCGAGTATTAGAGATAAATCCGATGCACCCATTGATTAAAGGGTTGGCTAAAAAGGCTAAGAAAGACAAGCCAGGACAAGAAATTGAGGATGCTGCACTACTTTTATTCGATCAGGCCCGAATTCTTGACGGAGAACCAGTTAGTGACGTTAAGGCTTTCGCACAACGGTTATCCAAAGTAATGGAAGCTGGTTTGGTCTGACGTTCGTAAAACTTTACTGAGTTAGACCCTAGAAAACATACCCCATTTATGGGGGTCAAATTACGAGTGATGGACGAGGATAATGTGTTCCTTCGTTATGGGATCATGTTCTCGTTCCGCATCTCGGCAAAGCAGCGTTGCAACGAGTGTTCCGTGCTAATACAATTATGGAATCCAGCTTGTCTTATTTTTATCGTGGAAACTAGCGATGGCGGGGCAGGTTTACCTCCGGGTCGCATAGCGCGATCTAGAAATTGCCATGAACCACCCACCAGTTCTTTAAGCGTTAACTTATCAAGATTATATTTTTCAACAATACCCGACCAGACCCTCTCCATTTTTGGCATTGATTCAGATAGAATATCCTCTTTTGGCTCACCAACCGGCACTTGAAAATACTCACAAACCATTGGCCATAAATGGGGCCAAACAAGAACATCACCATTAGTTATGTTAAAAGTTTGATTTCGTGCGTTAGGCTCGCCAAATGCCCATTCTATGGCTTCTGCAAACAGATGAGCATCTGTCGCTTCTGTAATGA
>QBVV01000074.1 GCA_003284265.1 SAR116 cluster bacterium AG-313-A07 | reverse complement strand
ACTTCGCTCGGGTAATGTCCGTATTTCAGCCGCTCCGAAAGAAGAGGGTATGTCGGGGCTTCTAGGTATTTTGATCTCTTGGTTCCCGATGTTACTTTTTATCGGCGTATGGATTTTTTTTATGCGCCAAATGCAAGGTGGCGGCGGAAAAGCCATGGGGTTCGGGAAAAGTAAAGCAAAACTGCTAACGGAAAAATTAGGTAGGGTGACATTTGACGACGTCGCGGGTATCGACGAGGCCAAAACCGAGTTGGAAGAGATTGTAGAATTTCTAAAAGATCCGCAAAAATTCCAAAGACTGGGCGGTAAGATACCCAAAGGCTGTTTATTAGTGGGACCACCAGGAACAGGAAAAACCCTTTTGGCTCGCGCCATCGCCGGAGAGGCTAATGTACCCTTTTTTACAATATCCGGATCGGATTTTGTAGAAATGTTTGTAGGGGTAGGAGCGAGCCGCGTCAGGGACATGTTTGAACAAGGCAAGAAAAATGCACCCTGTATTATTTTCATTGATGAGATAGATGCGGTTGGTCGACATCGCGGTGCAGGATTAGGTGGTGGTAACGATGAGCGTGAACAAACTCTTAACCAATTATTGGTTGAAATGGATGGTTTTGAGGCCAACGAAGGTGTAATTTTGATAGCTGCTACCAACCGCCCAGATGTTTTAGATCCAGCGCTCTTGAGGCCAGGACGTTTCGATCGTCAGGTAGTAGTTCCGAACCCAGATATATTAGGTAGAGAACGTATATTAAAGGTGCATATGCGTAAGGTACCATTGGCTCCTGATGTCGAGGCACGGACAATTGCGCGAGGAACCCCCGGGTTTTCGGGAGCAGATCTTGCGAATCTTGTGAATGAAGCAGCTCTTTTAGCGGCGCGTAAAGGTAAACGTGTTGTTTTTATGAGTGAATTTGAAGAAGCCAAAGACAAAGTAATGATGGGGTCTGAGCGCCGTTCAATGGTCATGACGGACGAAGAGAAAAAGCTAACCGCCTATCATGAGGCTGGTCATGCAGTGGTCGCTTTGCATTGTGAAGATTCGGATCCAATTCATAAAGCAACTATTATCCCTCGGGGGAGAGCATTAGGAATGGTGATGCGATTACCGGAAGGAGACAGAATTTCTCTTTCAAAAGCGAAAATCTTTGCTGATCTGAGAGTTGCGTGCGGAGGCAGAATAGCGGAAGAAATGATTTTTGGGGAAACAAAAATTACGACAGGCGCATCTTCTGATATAAAAATGGTGTCTGATATGTCGCGGCGCATGGTTACGGAATGGGGAATGAGCGATAAGCTTGGATTTTTAGCTTATGGTGCAGATCAGCAAGAGGTGTTTTTGGGCCATTCTGTCACTCAGACGAAAAATCTTTCTGATGCTACTGCAAAAACAATCGATGAAGAAACACGTAGAATAATTGATGAAGCTTACACAGATGCATCAAATATATTAAATGAGAATAAGGACCAACTAGAGACCGTTGCCAAAGGACTTTTGGAATATGAGACACTGTCTGGAGACGAAATCGCATCGTTGATAGATGGTAATACTTTATCCAAGAATAAACCAGGCGATGAAACTCCAAAGTCAGGAGGTGGCAGGAGATCATCTGTACCAACCGGTGGTGAAGATAATCAGTCTGGTAGGGATCTAGAGCCTGACCCTCAGCTTGGCGATTAAAAACTCTAGTTATGCGTGAAGCAATCAAACTAGCCGTGCCACCGCGCGGCTTTTTTGTGCCTGGGGTCACTCATCTATACTGCAGGCCTCTCAACCTAATCTATTTGCCTCAGCTTGATCAAGATGCCCGAGAATCAAGTTACTGCCGCCTGGCTGGAGGGAGCCTTGTATTTGAGAAAATAGAATTAATTCTGAGGGATCAACAACATATTTATTCTTTCGAATCATCTATTGACGTAGCAAGAGCGTGGGCTTTAGCGGAGGGCTGTATAGAAGAGCTCGACAAGCTAATGCTTATGATTGTGAGCAGGCGCGCAGGATATTTTGAGGAGAAGGATACATCGCCTTTGTTGATGGGCATAATAAACGTATCCCCAGATAGTTTTTTCGGGGCTGCTACCAGCTTTAATACGGAAGCTGCTATCTCTAGGGCGCACTCTTTAATTGCCGAGGGAGTGGATATCATAGATGTTGGCGGCGAGTCTACAAGGCCCGGCTCCAGATCTATAAAAACGTCAGAAGAGATAGATCGAGTGGTGGCTGTTATAGAAGGAATTAAGGGATTCGGTGTTCCCATAAGCATCGATACATCAAAGCCTAAAGTAATGGAGGCAGCCCTTTCCGTCGGTGCATCGATTGTCAACGATATCACTGCACTTACAGGAGACCCAAATAGTCTATCTTTAGCGGCGCATTATAAAGTACCAGTTGTCCTTATGCATATGAAAGGGACCCCTCTTACCATGCAAAAAAGGCCTCAATACGATAGTGCAATACTTGACGTCTTTGATTATTTAAAGTGGAGGGTCTCTGTTTGCTTACAAGCAGGAATTTTGCCAGAAAATCTAATAATAGACCCGGGCATAGGATTTGGAAAAAGTGATGATCACAACATCTCGATATTAACACGAATAAGCTTACTTCACAGTCTGGGGTTTCCAATCCTTTTAGGAATGTCACGAAAATCACTTATAGCGAGCCTAAGTGGTGGGGAGCCAGTAGATAAAAGACTGCCAGGGTCCTTGGCTGCAGCAATATATGCTGCCGGCCAGGGAGTGCAATTGTTGAGAGTGCATGACGTCAGTGAGACGAGGCAAGCTTTGGCTATCAGAGAAGCTCTACAATGCAGTTTTTAATCGAAATTAATATTCAGCATCGATATAAATCAATTGGTATAATAGTTTTAACGTTTTTCAAAATTGTTTAATGCTGATGTTGGGTTATAAAAATGATACGCAAATTCTTTGGGACTGATGGTGTAAGAGGTCCGGCTAACGAGGAACCAATGACAGCGGAAACCGCGTTGAAAATCGCGATGGCTGCAGGTCGTTACTTCGCACCAGAAACTGGAAAGCAGAGACCTCTTGCAGTTATAGGTAAAGATACTCGTCTCTCTGGTTACATGCTCGAACCCGCTATGGTAGCTGGATTTACTGCTATTGGTATGGATGTTATCTTAGTAGGACCAATGCCGACACCAGGGGTAGCAATGCTTACGCGATCTCTTCGGGCAGATCTGGGGGTAATGCTGTCAGCTTCGCACAATCCTTTTTATGATAATGGTATAAAACTATTTGGCCCTGATGGGTATAAGCTCTCTGACGAAATAGAGGTTTGTATAGAAAAATTAATTAATAATCAGGATAAAAAAAGAGCAGGGCCCTCTGAACTCGGACGAGCTAAACGGCTTGATGATGCTGCAGGTCGATACATTGAAATAGCAAAAGGTTCTTTCCCTAAAGGATTGACATTAGGGGGACTTAAGATAGCTGTGGACTGTGCGAATGGCGCTGCCTATAAGCTGGCTCCAAAGGTTTTCTTTGAATTGGGTGCAGATGTAATACCAATTGGTGTTGAACCAGATGGCTTCAATATCAATCACCACTGCGGTGCTATAGCTCCTAAAAGTATCCAGGAGGCAGTACTCTCAAATGAAGCAGACGTTGGTATCGCCTTAGATGGAGATGCGGACCGTTTAGTCCTTGTGGATCAGCTGGGTAATACAGTGGACGGTGATCAAATAATGGCAGCAATCGCGACAGCATGGCAATCATTGGGTCGATTAAAAAGTGATAATATTGTCGGCACAACGATGTCTAACCTAGGGTTAGAAAAATATCTAAAAACTAAAAACTTAAATCTATTTCGAACCGAGGTTGGAGACCGATATGTTTTAGAATACATGAGAGCTAATGGATGTAACCTAGGAGGAGAACAGTCTGGGCATATAATTATGAGTGATTATGCTACAACGGGTGATGGTATTATAGCTGCACTTCAGATGTTGGCTATTGCAGTTTCAACTAATAAGACGATTAACGAGATTACTCGTGTATTTGAGCCACTACCGCAACAACTTCTAAATTTAAGAATAGGAAATATAAACCCATTAGAAGAAGAAGAAGTAAAAAAACTTATAAAACAAGGCCAAAATCGGCTGGGGGAAGAAGGCAGGGTCTTAATTAGAAAATCTGGAACCGAACCATTAATTCGCGTTATGGTGGAGGGCCAATGTCAAGAGATGGTTGCGGAAATAGTCGCATCCCTCGGTGAGTTAATACAAAAATTTACGAATAAAAAATAGAAAGGTTCAAAGGTTAATGACAAGTATCCACGTTCCCACTCTAATGAAAGGAAGAGTTTTAATCTGTGCGGGCTCTGATTCCGGTGGTGGGGCAGGAATTCAGGCAGATATCAAAACTGTTACTGCCCTAGGAGGATTTGCAACCACAGCGATAACTGCACTAACGGCGCAGAATACAATGGGTGTATCATCAATTATTGAAGTTCCTGTAAATTTTCTTTTAGAGCAGATAAGAGTAGTTCTATCTGACCTAGGTGCCGACTGTATTAAAACGGGCATGCTCCATAGCGTACAAGTAATTGAGGCGGTCTCCGAGGCTATAGAAAAGGACGGTGGAAAAAAATATTTAGTAGTAGATCCCGTGATGGTAGCAAAAGGAGGGCAAGAACTATTAGAATCATCAGCTTTGCATGCATTGAAGTCTTATATGATTGTAAGAGCTGATCTTTTAACTCCCAACATTCCAGAAGCAGAATTATTAACAGGTTTAGAAATAAGTGATCTAGATACGATGCGTCGAGCGGCTCATGCCATTTTAGAAATGGGTTCAAAGGCAGTCTTGCTGAAAGGGGGCCATTTGAAAGATGAAACTCTTACGGATATATTAGTTACTAAAGATGTGGAAAAAACCTTTAGTGGTCCCCGATTGCTCACGAAGCATACGCATGGAACTGGGTGCTCTATGGCATCGGCAGTTGCCACAGGTATTGCCCAGGGAAACACTCTAGAGACGGCAGTACAACGCGCAAGAGACTATGTATTCAAAGCTATAAAAACAGCACCTCAATTTGGAAAAGGGCATGGGCCCCTAAACCATGCTCATACTGTGATGCAAAATGACCAAAACGGATAGGAAAGTATTTAAATGACTGAAGAACTTTTTAAGGAAGCGGCTTATTCAAAAACGGCTGATGCAAAAGTTTACCGTGTCATGGATGAAGGAGTGATATTAGATCGCACCATCTTTTATCCTGAAGGTGGTGGTCAACCTGGTGATATGGGAAGTTTTAGACTGCAGGATGGCCAAGATTTGGCTGTTACAAATACGGTAAAGACGTCTAATGGAATTTTACATATTTTGAATGCTAACAAGGGTGAAGTGATTGTTGGTCAAGACGTAACCATGAATATCGATTGGGAGCGTCGGTTTAGACATATGAGAATGCATACTGCTCTACATCTCCTTTGTTCACAGGTTGAGGGAGCTGTGACAGGCGGTGCAATTGGGGCTCAAAAAAGTAGATTAGATTTTAATATACCAGGAGAGAGACCAGAAAAAGAAGAGTTAGAGGAAAAAATGAATACCTTGATAGCTGATGATCATGAGTTATCAATTTCGTGGATAACCGACGAAGAACTAGAGGCTAACCCTGATCTTGTGAGAACGATGTCAGTTAAGCCTCCGATGGGAACGGGGCGGATAAGGATGGTCCGCATTGGCGAAAATATTGACTTTCAACCTTGTGGTGGTACCCATGTAAAATCCACAGTGGAGATCGGTGCCATCAAAATTGGAAAAATTGAAAATAAAGGACGTCAGAATCGTAGAATAAATATTCTATTATCTGATTAACTTGTTTTTTCTAGTAAACATAGAGAGTAACAAGCGCTGGAGCTTTTTTTTCTTTTTCAAAACAACAAAAAATTAGGTTTCCTTATATTGTCATAATCGTATAAACTGGTGGTGGTACCTATCGGTTAACTAAAAGGTGTATTATGGGACAGTATTTGGATGATTTGTGGAGTGATCTCGAGCAAACTTGGGACCTTGCAATGAAAGTTAATGATCTACCTGAAACTGAACGTGGAGACCCAAATCAATCTTGGAGCGATCATTTTAAAAGTAATGAATTAGTCGACGTGGACCGGACTGAGGCAGAAAAAAATGCAGGTAATACAGTCACGAAAGTATTTTGCAAAAATATCTACGGAATCCAATATAATAATGAGACCAAGTATTGGGTGCCTTTTCGTCATGGTGAGGTTGACGTAGTTAAGTTTTCAGAGGATTAAAACTTAAAATAAGGATGGCATACCCTGCTACAGTGGAACCATTGATTATATTATCAAGGTTAGACGACTAAAAATTGAACTGGGAACCCTCCAGCTTGAAAACAAAGTCCCTACCATATAGTCGCCAATTTATAGATGAAGATGACATCGAGGCGGTGGTGCGAACGTTACGAAGCGATTGGTTGACGACCGGCCCGCAGGTTGAGGAATTTGAGAAAAGATTTGCAAGGGACGTGGATGCCGATTACGCAATTGCATGCTCTAGTGGCACCGCAGCACTTCATTTGCTCTATCTAGCAAATAATATTGGTCAGGGTGACTTAGTAATAATACCGGCCATGACATTTTTGGCGACAGCAAATGCTGTTCGTTATTCTGGCGCCGAAGTAATTTTTTCAGATGTTGACCCTGATACTGGGTTAATGAACGCCTCGCATTTTAAAGATGCCATTAACCGTTCACCTAACCAAAAAGTAAAAGCTATTTGTGCTGTTCATCTGAATGGCCAATGCGTTGATTTGAGTAGTTTCTGTAAAGAAATTGATAAAATGATCGTATTCGAAGATGCCTGTCATTCTTTAGGCGCTTTTCGATGGAGTAAATCCGGGCAGAAATTTCGAGTGGGCTCATGCTCTCGGAGCAAAGCAACGATGTTCTCAACACACGCTGTTAAAGCAATTACAACAGGTGAAGGTGGAATTATTACAACAAACGACAAAAGATTGGCTTTGAGGCTGAAGAAACTCCGTAGCCATGGCGTTGTCCGAGATAGAGATTTAGAAAATAATGAGGCAGTAAATTTGGATGAAAAAAATAATTTCAAGCAACCATGGTACTATGAAATGCGAGAATTAGGTTTTAATTATCGTCTCTCAGATATTCATTGTGCGTTGGGGATAAGCCAACTGAAAAAACTCAAATATTTTATAGAGAGAAGAAACTCGTTAAGAAAACGTTACGAAAGTCACTTGAAATGCCTTGGTAAATATGTTCGGCCTCTTAAATTGGTTCGTAATTGCACTCCGGCGTGGCATTTATCTGTTGCGTTAATAGATTTTGATGCACTTGGTGTATCCAGAACGGAAGTTATTAATAAGTTGCGTTTGTTAGGCATAGGAACACAAGTTCATTATATTCCAGTCCACCAACAACCATATTATAAAGACAGGTATGGAATATTAGAACTTCCAGGAGCATCAGCCTATTATTCGAAATGTTTAAGTTTACCTTTATGGCCAGCAATGGAAACCGAAGATGTAGATTTTGTGATGGAGTCCTTGGCAAAAATTCTAGACCTCACACTTGAGGATAATACTAGTTTTGACGCAAAAGCGAACTAGGCTATCATAGGGTATGAAAATCGAAACAAATGCCGATAATCTGCAACCGTTTAGCCCACATTTGGATCTAAATGATAAGGCAATACTAGTCACTGGAGGGACAGGTTCCTTTGGTAGGTCTTTTATAAAAGCGGTATTAAAACGGTATAAAATCAGAAGATGCATTGTTTTCTCGCGTGATGAGTTGAAACAATATGAGATGAGTCAAGAATTTCCAGCAGGCCCTGGTCTGCCTATTCGCTATTTTATCGGAGACGTTCGCGACGTTGAGCGTTTAGAATTGGCGATGCGGGACGTAGATTATGTAGTTCATGCAGCGGCTTTAAAGCATGTTCAAACAGCAGAGTACAATCCCTTTGAGTGCGTAAAAACCAACATTCATGGTGCTGAAAACGTTGTGATGGCCGCAATACGCACTGGTGTAAAAAAAGTGATCGCCTTGTCGACGGATAAAGCATGTAATCCCATAAATCTATATGGAGCAACAAAATTAGCCGCAGATAAAATTTTTGTTGCAGGCAATAATTTGTCGGGTGCGGAAGGTCCTATATTCTCTGTGGTTCGCTATGGAAACGTTATAGGGTCGCGCGGTAGTGTCGTTCCGTTGTTTAAAAAACTAATTGCCGATGGAGTACAGGAACTTCCGATCACGGATCTCCGAATGACCAGATTTTGGATAACGCTAGGTCATGGGGTTGCATTTGTATTGTCATGCTTTGATCGAATGGAAGGTGGTGAAATATTTGTTCCTAAAATACCTTCAATGAAGATTACAGACTTGGCAAATTGTATGGCGCCTGGACTTGCACATCGGGAGGTTGGGATACGTCCAGGTGAAAAGCTTCATGAGGTTATGATTTCAGAAGATGACGCACGAACAACGATTGAGTTTAACGATCGATATGCTATCCTAGCCCCATTTATGAACGTTTCTAATAGTAGCTTTGAGAAGTTTAATGGACAATTAGTTTCAGCTGGTTTTCGTTATGCTAGTGATACTAATACTAATTGTTTCTCACCTGATGACTTTAGACAAATAGTCATGGGCGAATAATTAAAAAAGATAAAAATTCTATCTTAAAATATCTTTCTTAATTTTAAAAACGCCTTTGTTGTCGCGTTTGAGCAATTAAACTATTTGCAATCCTGATATTAACGGCTTCTTTTTGAGAATGGGTCGATAATGTCACGTTTAAACGCGTCTACCATTGCTTTACTAATAAGTGTGATGCTTGTTTGGGCAGCGAACGGCTTGTGCTTCACATTATTAGCTTTGAGAATGAATATTGAGGGTTTCGATACAACAGATATTGGACTTGTCACTACGGGTTATTTTTTTGGACAGCTTTTAGGAGCTATATTCTTTGGTAAAATAATCGAACAAGTAGGTCATGTAAGAGCCTTTGCCGCTTTTGCTTCGTTATTATCTGCGAGCGTAATTGGCTATGTGTTTTATATCGACTTACTTGTTTGGAGTTGTATTCGAATTATACATGGGATGTGTATAGCTGGGTTATTGATGGTTGTAGAGAGTTGGCTAAACGGCTCCGTCTCGAATAATGGACGCGGCCGACTTTTGGCAATCTATACCATTATTCAATCTATATCGATGAGTATGGGGCAGCAATTATTGAATTTAGAAGAACCCACTAGTTTTATATTATTTGCTATAGCATCTATTTGTTTCTCATTGGCATTATTGCCACTGGTTTTATCACGGTCGGTAACTGTGGGAGAAGTAGTTCCTTCACGATTAAAACTCAAAGAATTAATTAAAGTATCTCCATTAGGTGTATTGGGGAGTATGGGCAGTGGTGCTTTAGTTTCAATTTTAGTTGGCCTTAGTCCTATTTATTTAAAAAATATTGGTCTCTCAGTTTCTGAAATAGCGTTATTTATGAGCGTCATTATTTTTGGTGGTCTTATTGTTCAATACATCGTTGGCCGTGCATCAGATATTTTTGACAGGCGGACTATAATTACTGCGGCTCTATTTT
>QBVV01000073.1 GCA_003284265.1 SAR116 cluster bacterium AG-313-A07 | reverse complement strand
GCGATTGGTGGTGTAATGAGTGTTAATGGACCCGAAACAGGTCCTCCCATGAAGACAGGGCCGGCTATCTGTGATTTTGTTGGTGGGGTTCATCTTTATGCCGGTATTGCGACAGCATTATTTGAGAGAGAAAAAACTGGTTTGGGTCGAATTGTCGAGGTGGCAATGCAAGACGCAATTTATCCTGTGCTGACATCTAATATTGCTGGTTTACATCGAAATAACTGGAAGCAACCTCTTCGCAGGGGCAACAGGCATCCAACTCGGGGGTCGGCACCATATAACGTTTATGCTACGAAAGATGGTTTTCTAGCTATAATTTGTGTGCAGGAAGCACACTGGCAGAGCTTATTAGGTATACTCAATCGAGAAGATCTAAAAGACGACTCGCGATTTGTAAATCAAGCGCTTCGAGCGGAAAATGAGGACTTCATAGACAATTTAGTAACGAATTGGACCAAAACTGTTTACAGAGAAGAAGCTGCTGCTCTATTGAAAGAGAAACGAGTTCCAGCTGCTCCAGTTCGAAATCTTGAAGAAGTCACGTCCGATGTTCATATGCACCAACGTGGAATGTTAAAGAGAATGAAACATCCAGTGATGGGGGACGTAGTATTACCAACAAGCCCAATAAAATTTCACAACAGTCCGGAACCCACTATTATTTTTGAACCTGAGATTGGACAACATACCAGTGAGATTTTAGAAGGATGGTTGGGATTTAATCAGCAAACTATCAAACAAATGAGAGAAAATAGAGTTATCTCTTAGAACTGAAGCAATGACTTCATTTATAAAGGCCGCTATAATAAAGAAAGCGTAACGAAGTAAATGTTTTCTAGCAGGTAATTACCTTTGATTTAAATTTTAAAAATATAGGCAGATATATCATATTATGATTAAAAAGTGGCGTTTAGTAGCAGTGGTGTTTCTTATGGCGGCAGGCGCAGGCTGCACTGCTTCCAATGATAAGGCGTCGTATAAAGACGAACCGGTTGAATTCTTATATAATAGAGCGATGGACTCGGCTGCGGCAGGAAATTATAGGACGGCTGCGCCACTTTTTGATGAAGTTGAGCGTCAACATCCCTATTCGGTTTGGGCCACACAGGCACAACTGATGGCCGCCTATTCGTTATATCAAAGTAATCAATATGATGAAGCGATCAATGCTCTTGAGAGATTTATTCAGCTTAACCCAAGTAATGCAAATACTGATTATGCATATTATTTGAAGGGTTTAAGCTTTTACGAGAGAATTGTTGATGTTGGAAGAGACCAAAAAATAACGAAGATGGCATTGGAAACCTTCACTGAGCTGATAAAGAGATATCCGGATAGTGCATATGCGAGAGATGTTAAACTAAAAATAGACTTAACTCGAAATCACCTTGCAGGGAAGGAAATGGAGATAGGTCGGTTTTACATGGAGCGGTCACATTATTTGGCTGCCATCAACAGATTTAGAAAAGTTATTAGCGATTTTGATACAACAGAGCAGGTGCCTGAGGCCTTGCACCGTTTAACAGAGTCGTATTTGGCGATAGGCCTAAATGACGAGGCCGCAAAGACAGCTGCCGTTTTAGGACATAATTATCCGGGTAGCGCCTGGTATCAAAGCAGTTATGATCTCATCGTGACCGGAACACAGACTTCTGACAAGGAAGAAAAACGGGGTGTGTTCGGTTTGAATTTATGGATTTTCTGAGAGCAGTATGCTTTGTGGACTATCCATTCGCAATATAGTCTTAATTGATAGTCTGGATCTATCTTTTTCCAGAGGGTTAACTGTTCTAAGTGGTGAAACGGGGGCAGGAAAATCGATATTACTCGATGCCTTGGGAGTAGCGCTGGGCGGTCGTGTCGATACGTCAATGCGACGTGACGGTGCGCCACAAGCGAGTGTCACTGCAACGTTCGAAATTCAAAATCATGAGTTTCTCGAGGAATTCTTCGATAAGTCTGGATTAAGCATTAATGGTCTAGAAGAGCAACTTCTACATCTTCGAAGAGTTATTAACGATGATGGTAGAACCCGAGCTTTTATAAATGACCAGCCTGTAACGGCAAATATGTTGCGTGAGATCGGAGATTTGTTAGTAGAAATTCAAGGGCAATTTGATGCACAAGGATTATTGAATTCGAAAACTCATTTGAAATTTTTGGATATATTTGCAAACCATACGGAGCTGTTATCACGAGTAGCGGAGGCTTATTCACTTCTATCCAATGCCAAATCGAAGTTAAAAAGAGCAAACGAGGAGTCGTCCATTAATGAAAGTCGAAAGGAATACCTAGAAATAGCTGTAGAAGAGTTAGCTTCACTCAAGCCGATTGAAGGTGAAGAGGCAAAGTTGCTAGAAACCCGTTCAGAGTTAATGAACGCAGAAAAAATTATAATTGCACTCAATGAAGCGCTCCAATTTATAGGTGGTGAGGGCGGGGCGATAACGCTTGTAGCCAAAGCCCAAAAAACTTTGGATAAAACAAGCGACCGGATTACCAAAGAACTTGAGTCTTTAGAGAGGGCTGCTAATGAGTTAAGCGAGACCGAGTCGGTACTAGGAAGACTTGCAACTGAAATCGAGTTAGACACAAGTCACCTCGAAGCAATAGACGAAAGACTCAATAGTATTAGGACACTTGCAAGAAAACATGGTGTCACACCAGATGAATTAAACTCAAAATATCAGGAGTTTTGTAATCAACTGAGACTGGTTGAAGACGAGGCATCTCAGATAGAGGCTTTAGAGCGTGAATTAGAGGTAACAAAAGCTAACTTTATTGAGAATGCGGACGCTTTGTCGAAGAGCCGAGTAAAGGCGGGTAAACGCCTAGATCAAGCGATTATATCGGAACTAAAACCACTAAAACTGGCTCAATCGAAGTTTCAAACCATTATTGAAGCTTGTGATGAGAGTGGGTGGAGCGTTCATGGATGGGATAAAATAACGTTTCAAATAAGCACTAACCCTGGCACTTCCCTTGGCCCCCTTCAAAAAATTGCGTCAGGTGGGGAGCTATCGCGATTATTATTGGCACTTAGGGTCGCATTATCTGCGGCAACTCCGCTTCCAACATTAATTTTTGATGAAGTCGACGCTGGGGTAGGTGGGGCTGTTGCGGCAGCTGTAGGAGGACGCTTGAAGCGATTAGGTGAAAAAATTCAGGTATTAGTAGTAACGCATTCACCACAAGTGGCGGCTGAGGGGCACGTCCATTGGAAAATTGTAAAGGATGATACTACAGGTCTACAGAGGACCACAGCTAAAGAACTTGCAAAAACAGAGCGTGTAGAAGAAATTGCTCGAATGCTTTCTGGAGAAATGATTACCGAGGAAGCGCGTGCAGCATCACTCAAATTATTAGAAAATTGAAGGTCGGGTTTGTGATGCCAAAATATAGAGATAAACTAATTCAAAGTTTAAATATATTTGAGGCAGAGGAGGAAGTAATATCGCTAGATAGCGAAATTAGCATTCATGACAAGCTGTATTATCAAAATGATGCACCGGAAATTGACGATGCGAGTTACGACAGGTTAAGGCGACGATTAGAGGGATTGGTGCAGCGATTTCCTGAGTTGACGAAAATAAGTCCAACACTTCAGCGGGTTGGAACTGCTCCTTCTCCATCCTTTTCTAAAGTTACACATCGAGAGCCTATGTTATCACTTGCTAACGCTTTTGATGATGCTGATGTCAATGATTTTTTATCGCGGGTCGGAAGGTTTCTATCTTTGGACATTGCTCAAGGTATTGAAATAGTTGCTGAACCAAAGATTGATGGTGTCTCAGCTTCATTAAGATATGAAAAGGGTTTGTTTGTTGTTGGAGCAACACGGGGAGACGGGACAGTAGGTGAAGATATCACTGACAATTTAAGAACTATAAAAGATATTCCTCAGAGCCTCACCGGTGATTTTCCTGAAACACTGGAAGTTAGGGGGGAAATTTATATGAGTAAGACCGCATTCTATGAGTTAAATAGTACCCAAATGGAGTCAAACTCAAAAGTATTCGCCAATCCCCGAAATGCTGCCGCCGGTTCATTGAGGCAATTGGATCCGACTATTACAGCAAGTAGGAAACTAAATTTTTTCGCTTATTCGTGGGGTGAAATTTCAGAGCTAAAGGCTGATACTCAAAGTCAGTTTCTTGAAATGTTATCGAAATGGGGATTCGTTGTAAATCCACTGACCCGTGCCTGCAACACTCTGCAGGATATATTACGGCACTACCGCGAAATAGAGAGGCACCGGCTAGAGTTACCGTACGATATAGATGGAGTGGTGTATAAAGTTAATGGGTTAGAGTT
This sequence comes from SAR116 cluster bacterium AG-313-A07, assembly GCA_003284265.1. Lineage (GTDB taxonomy): Bacteria > Pseudomonadota > Alphaproteobacteria > Thalassobaculales > Thalassobaculaceae > UBA7326. Next base: position 5,395 of record QBVV01000073.1, on the reverse strand, counting down.
TCAAAAACGACTAGGTAATGTTAGCAGAGCCCCCCGTTGGGCTATAGCTCATAAATTTCCAGCCCAACGAATTGAAACGGTTCTGGAAGATATAGATATCCAGGTAGGCAGGACAGGTGTTTTAACTCCCGTTGCTAGATTAACTCCTGTTAACGTTGGTGGAGTGATCGTATCAAATGCTTCTTTACACAATGAAGATGAAATACAACGGAAAGATATTCGTATCGGAGATACTGTCATTATACAAAGAGCTGGTGATGTTATCCCGCAAGTTGTTGAAGTGGTGTTACATAAACGATCGGAACTTAATAAACCCTTTAAATTCCCTACTACATGCCCCAGTTGTGGAAGGGAGAGTATGAGAGTGGAAGGTGAAGCGGCCAGGCGTTGCATAGCTGGGTTGGCTTGTAAAGACCAAGCGATCGAACGACTTAAACACTTCGTATCGCGAAACGCGTTCGATATCGATGGCTTGGGAGAAAAGCAAATACAACTATTTTGGGATGACGGGTTCATATCGAGCCCGGCGGATATTTTTAGATTACAAGACCGCAGGGCGGACCTAGAAAAAAAAGACGGTTTGGGGCAACGATCTGTAGATAATATTATTACGGCAATTGAAAAAAGCCGTGTGATCAAGTTGGAGCGTCTAATATATGGTCTGGGAATTCCACAGATTGGTCAAGCAACTGCGCGCTTACTAGCAATGAATTATAGAACGTTGCCTAAATTACGCTCAGCATTGATAACCGCGGCGGATAAACTATCAACAGAGTACCATGACCTCATTAGTATTGATCAAATTGGCGAAAATGTCGCTGACGATATAATAAGTTTTTTCCAAGACACAACTAATTTAACCATGCTTTCTGATTTGGAAAATCAACTCGATATAACAAATTATGCATCGTTAATTATTGAACCGACAAAAGTTACCGGAAAAGTAATCGTTTTTACTGGAACTCTCGAGAAAATGGGTCGAGCAGAAGCTAAGTCTTTAGCGGAAAGCCTGGGGGCTAAAGTAGTTGGATCTGTATCAAATAAAACAGACTTTGTGGTGGCTGGTGGCGAAGCGGGATCAAAAGCAACCAAAGCAGAAAAACTAGGCGTTACAATTTTAACCGAGGAGGAGTGGTTGAAGTTAATCACTTAAATCTCCGGGATATAAGAAGCAAACATTTATGTGCTATCGATGGGTTATAGTTTTTGCCTGTTTCATAATTAGTATAACTGGATATGGAACTTATTTTTCTGTAACCCTATTTTATACACATATCGTAAATGAATTTCACTGGAGTAACTCGTTAGTTTCGGGCTCAATATCTCTTGGCCTCATAATGTACGGTGTATTCGCTCTTCCCATGGGATGGTGTGCTGATCGATTTGGTCCACGAATAACCATGATAGTGGCCGGTCTTTTCATCAGTGGGGGTACTTACCTAGGTTTCTACATATCTGAGCCCTGGCATCTTTATGCTTTATATGGAGGTATGACTGCAATAGGGATGGGTGGAGCCTGGGCCCCACTAGTAGCCACAATTTCGCGATGGTTCGAAAAACAACGTGGTTTGGCTATTGGAATTGGTTCGATTGGTGGCGGAATTGGTACGTTATTTTATGCGCCCTTAACGGAGTGTTTAATTCAAGAATTTGGTTGGCGTTTGGCGTATCAGTGGCTTGGAATAATCTCAGGTATACTGATAATTACCGCTGCATTATTTCTCACTAAGGATCCTACAAAAAATTTTTACTGGTGGTTTTATACAAAATACAAACTGTTCCAGAAACAATGCCCAATCGACAACGCCGCTGTCGTATCAGACGCCTTAGAGCAAAGTTTGAATACGTCTTCGAGTAAAAACCTTTCTAAAATTATAAAAGATCCCATCTTTTGGAAAATGATAAATACTTTTGGATTATGGTGGTTTTCTGGGGCTATAGCGACTGTGACATTGGCGCCATTTGTACTTGAAAAGGGTTTCGACTACGAACTTTCCGCAGCAGTCGTTGTTGCTTTTGCGCTTGGTAATGGAATTGGCCGCGTAGTCATGGGGCTTGCTGGGGATGCTGTTGGTGAACTTAAAGTTTATCAAATTGGATTGATTTCAGCTGGCTTGGCAACATTGGGCCTAATTGTTACTGCCGATTTAATAAGTATTTTTTTGCTATTTATACTGTTGGGAATAGGATTTGGTGGTTCCGGTACACAATTGACAACTATAAGCATCAAGTTATTTGGGCTTGAAGCGGCTGGAGCACTTATGGGAAGCGTGCTTGCTATAATAGGTGTTTTCGCAGCAGTAGGCGTTTTTTTAAGTGGATTAATTCACGACTTTACAGGTTCGTACTATTGGTCATATATGCTTTGCACTTTTGTATTTCTGCTTTCTGCTCTCCTGTCACAACAGTTGATTAATGGCAGAGTACGAAAAAACTGAAAAAAATCCAAAAATCCAACCGTATTCCGCTTGTAAAGAAAGAAACCCTAGATTTGACTGAGCCGGAAAAGTGAAGGGTAGATCGGAGAATTATTAAATAAGTTGTAAGAAAATTAAAATAAGACCGACTAAGGAAACACCCCACGCCGCTGTTCGCACCCAAGGGATTCCCGCAAGATAGATTATGGAGAATGCTACTCTGCCCCAGAAGAATAACTGTGCACCAAGAACGGTCATATCATTAGAGATATTCATAAGATTTGCTGATAACACGAGAATTGCAAAAACAGCAATACTTTCAAGCATATTTCTATGGGCGCGTTGAGCTCTTGATGCCCAACCGGTTGTCTCAGTTAAATTATCTCTATTCCCAGCAAGTGTCGTTAGTCCTATTTGGGAAATTGATCCCAAGGCAGATACAAGCATCTGTACTATGGTAAGTGCAGCAGCCCAAATTAACAAATTCAATTCGATTGGAATTTCGTTATTCATTGTTCAGCCCCATTAAAATATATGACAAAGTAATTACAAATGATTCCCCAAAAAAATCAATTATTTTTAATGGCAGGAGGTAATATCTCTCCAATTTCCTCGCTAATAACCAAATCTGCGTAGCTGTCTAGCGGTGTTGGTTCCCGGTTCAATATAACCAGCGTTGCCCCGTTTCTTTTTGCTATCATAGGAATATCGGCTGCGGGATATACAACAAGTGATGATCCAATAACGAGCAACAGGTCACATGCAAGTGCCTCTTCATGGGCCCTTCGTACTGGTTCTTCAGGCATTGATTGCCCGAATGAGATAGTGGCTGTCTTAATGTGCCCGCCACAAAATTTGCAGACGGGTAATTCGTCCCTGCCAAGGAACGCTTGCTTGATTATTTCCAATTCCTCACGAGCCCCACAATTTAGACATTTTGCATAGGTTCCATTGCCATGAAGTTCTATAACTCGGTCAGGATCTATTCCTGATTCTTGATGAAGGTTGTCAATATTTTGCGTGATGACGGCAGTTGCCTTTTGTGAGTTTACCAGCTCAGCAACAGCATAATGCCCTTCGTTTGGCCTTGCTCGTCTTATTGTTTTATCCACTTCAAATTTGCGTCGCCAAGACTCACGGCGCATTTCTTCGCTATCTAGAAAATCCTGAAATTCAATAGGGGCCATTTTAGTCCAAATTCCACCTGGACTTCGAAAATCAGGGATTCCGGATTCTGTAGATATTCCAGCACCAGTAAATATGGCTAGCCGCTTGTTAGCGCTCAAAAGATTTGAGAGCCGCTCTATGTTTTTTGGATTGTCGGTAGTTTTTTGCATAAAGAACAGTTAAACCAGAAAACGACAATATTGTATGTAAAATTTTACATTGTCCAAACATCATATGCAATGAAAGGTATTTATACTTTCCTAAATAACAATCTCAAATCCCTCAAAGACAGGGTGCCCTTTATAGACATCGCTGTGCTTACCCGCGTTTTTGTGCGCTTCGCGAAACGACTCGGATTTAGTCCATGCAATAAAGGCATCTTTGGAGTTCCAAGTTGTATGTGACGCGTAAAGAGTAAAATCGTCTTTGGTGTCTCCGCGAATGAGATTAAAAGTTTTGAAACCAGGTACGCCAGAAAGTTTCGAGTCTCGCCCCCTCCATATATTTTCAAATGCCACCTCTTTGCCAAGTATTATTTGAAATCGGTTCATCGCAATGTACATTTGTAGTAATCCCCAGCCAATAAGGTGACTTCCAATTTATTCCAGAAAACAAAGACCCAGACGATGATTGGTTAAGAAATGAATCCTTTGAAGAAACAGTCTTTACGTGTTCTCTTCCAAAATCTCTGCTACCTTATCCCAATTCACCATATTATCTATAAATGCTTTAACATAATCGGGCCGAACATTGCGATAATCAACATAATAAGAATGTTCCCAGACGTCACAGCCCAAAATAGGTATTCCGCTATCATTTGCGATAGGGTTAACGGCGTTGGGGGTATTGGTAACAGCTAGTTTCCCATCTGATTTCAAAACCAGCCAACACCACCCAGAACCGAATTGCGTTACCCCTGCTTGAATAAACGTTGATTTAAATTCATCAACACTTCCAAAGTCAGAAGTTAATTTAGCCTCTAAATTACCCGGAATATTACCCCCGCCATTTGGTTTCATCCATTCCCAGAATTTAATGTGATTCCAATGTTGTGCAACATTATTAAAAAGAGGACCAACCTTGCCACCGTCGAAAGAATTTATCATGATATTTTCAAGTGGCTCATTTTTAAAGTCACTGTTCTCTAATAAAGCAGATCCATTAGTTACGTAGGCTTGATGATGCTTATCGTGATGAAGCTCTAAGGTTTCTGCCGACATGTATGGTGTCAGAGCGTCATAAGCATAAGGTAGGTTTGGAAGTTCTAAAGACATTTTTCCCTCATTTAAAATAATATTAAGCTGATTTTATTTAGTGACTAGTCTTCTATATGTTATTCTAAAAAATATTAAATTGCAATTGCGACTAAGTCGTATTAAATATAAAATCTTATAGATATTTTTATTATAAAATGAAAAAGCTTCATGAGTATGCGGTGATGATTGGAAAGCTATTTACTGCTGGTTGTTCTCTAGTAACCGTTAAAATATTGATCCTCCCACAGGCCATCGCAGAACCATTGTTGAAAGCGTCGAAAGAATATAATCATTTTTTTTTGATTGGAGTTGTGTCGTTGAGTGTTGGAATAATTGGGTTCTCAAATTATTTGACTTTGAAGCAAATATGGGGAAGCGAAAAATTCTATCAAAATTTAACTTTCCAATTTATTGGTGCGGCAGCATTGATTTGTATTTTGTGGGGTGGTTGGAAAATACTAATAAACTTATGAGAAAAGGATTGAATTTTTAAAGTCTAGAAACATCTCAGATGCTAGAGGCTTTTTATCTGGCATTCATAAAGCCTAGTCTGCA
>QBVV01000072.1 GCA_003284265.1 SAR116 cluster bacterium AG-313-A07 | reverse complement strand
ACGGAACACCCGAAAATGGCGAAACAGTGAATGAGGATTGTGCACCACTAGATTCCGCGTGCGAGATTGCAGCTGCCCCTGGTCCTAATGATCCAGTGATGCAAGAGCCTAATGATCCAGTGATGCAAGAACCTAATGATCCAGCGATGCAAGAGCCTAATGATCCAGTGATGCGAGAACCTAATGATCCAGTGATGCAAGAGCCTAATGATCCAGTGATGCAAGAACCAGTTGAGACCGTTTTCGTAGCGCCCGGACCAGGATCAAGTCCTGACTCAGAAACGAGAACTGAAGGTCTAGTTATGCTGATGACTCATTCAAATTCCTCTAATGATATTATTCCCGTTTCTCAATCACCGGGCTTAACCTATTTGGTCAATAACCCTGACGTCATGATCCATGCTCAAAAGGCAGTGCGCGCTCGCGGAATTGCGCAAGGCCAAGATTTTCAGAGAGCGATGGAAAAGATTGCCATAGACCATTATAATAACTTTGGAAGAATAGAGGGCAGGCAGTTAGATGGAGGAACCTCTACTAGATCGTTGACAGTTCAGCCTAAATTTAATGAACCATTAATAAAAGTATCAGATTCGGCTGCTTTAACATATCTGGTTAATAATCCGGATGTCATGGTGCATGCTCGAAGAGTGGTAGCTAATAGCGGAATCATCCCAGGAAGAGATTTCCAGAGAGCAATGGAACGGGTTGCCATAGAGCATTATAACAACTTTGGAAGAAAAGAAGGGCGAGCCAGCCCAGGGCGATAAAAAATGAGAAAATTCCCATGGTCACCTGTCTTGCCCTTATTGTTCCTTTTTCTGTCAACAGGATTACATGTTATTGAGCCTACTTTTGTAGAGCAGTTACGCCACCGGGTCTTTGATGAATATCAGCGTTTAAAACCTAGGGAATATTCTAATGATATCCCCGTTCGGATACTCGATATAGATGACGAAAGTCTGAGTCGTATCGGACAATGGCCATGGCCAAGAGATGTTATGGCGGAGATTGTAGCTCGATTGAATGAATTGGGTGCGTCGGCAGTTGTTTTTGATATGGTATTTTCACAGCCGGATCGCTTGTCGCCCGAAAGCCTCAGAAAAATGCTTCCTAAACGACCGGAGTTTGAAGCGGCTCGAGAAGGGTTACTTCAGATACCGGATAATGACGAATTATTTGCCCAAACGGTTGATGGCGCTTACGTAGTGACCGGTTTTGCTATGACTGGCCGTGAGACAACAGAGACCGCTCCTGCTATTAAAGCTGGTTTTGCAGAGAATGGAGATAGGGCTGCTCCTTATCTTCCCGCTTATGCCGGCGCAATGAAGGTTTTATCAAATATTGAGAGTAAGGTCGCTGGGAATGGTGCATTGAATGCGATCCCCGAGAGTGATGGCGTATATAGACGAATTCCAATGTTCATGACATTGAATGATAAAATATACCCATCTTTGGTAGCTGAGTCTCTACGTGTTGCCCAAGACGCTTCAACTTTCATAATACAGGCAGTGGGGGCGAGTGGAGAGGAAGGCTTTGGTGAGACAGGGCTAGTAAGTTTCAAGGTAGGTGCTGTAAAAGTTCCAACTGACGAAAATGGGCAAATATGGGTCCGTTTCACGGGGGATATCCCTGAACGTTATGTTCCGGCTTGGAAACTGTTAGATGGCAGCGCGCCAGCTGAAAAGCTAGAGGGCCATATTGTTTTAATAGGAACCTCTGCTGCAGCAATGAAGGATTTGAGGGCAACGCCCCTGGATCCCGCCGCGGCCGGTGTAAGCCTTCATGCAGAGGCTCTGGAAACAATTCTTACGGGTAATTTCCTCAATAGGCCCGACTTTGCCCATGGTCTAGAGGTTGTAGCCAGTTTTCTATTAGGATTGTTACTTATTTGGCTGTTGCCGAAATGGGGTTCAGTTTGGTGTGCTGTGCTTACTTTTGCTGCTATTGTAGGTGTTGTCGCCGGTGCTTGGTATGCCTTTGATGTCTATAATTGGTTGCTGGACCCAATCTATTTTAGTGTGGTGATATTGGTTATATACCTTACTCAATCATTGCTTATATTTTTGGCAACTGAGGCGGAAAGGGCAAGAGTTAGAGGTGCTTTTGGAATGTATTTATCCCCGGCTCTGGTGGAACAATTGGCATCTGACCCGGAACAACTCAAACTCGGCGGAGAAATGAAGGATATTTCTATTATGTTTTGTGATGTGCGCGGGTTTACGTCTATCTCAGAACTCTATGATCCAGAGGGTTTAACCCAATTGATTAATAAATTTCTCACTCCGATGACCCAGGTTATTATGGATAGAATGGGAACTATCGATAAATATATGGGTGATTGCATCATGGCATTTTGGAATGCGCCTGTTGACGTGCCGACACACGTTGCAGAGGCGTGTAATTCTGCACTGACAATGTTTGAAAAATTAGAAGAACTGAATACGGAATTAGAGCAGGAAGCAGTCAGTAATAATAAAGAGTTCCGTCCTTTAAAAATCGGTATTGGATTAAACACGGGGTCATGCTGCGTCGGAAATATGGGATCGAATCAAAGATTTGATTACTCAATTCTTGGTGATGATGTCAATCTATGCTCTCGGCTTGAAGGTCAATCCAAAGGGTATGGAGTAGATATAGTTATTAGTGAAACGACAAAGATAGCAGCGCCAGAATTTGCAACGATAGAGCTAGACCTAATACAAGTAAAAGGCAAAACGGTTCCAGTGCGGATTTTTGCCTTAATTGGGAATTCCGAAGTTCAAGATTCGGTGTGGTTCAAGGATATGAGCGCCGTTCATGCAGAATTAATTCTTGAGTATAGGAACCAGAATTGGAAAAAAGCCAAAATGCTTGTCTCCAAAGCCAGAGAGGCTGCGGGGGAAAAGTTTGATGGCCTATACGATTTATTTGAGGCTAGGATAGAAGAGTATAAGTCTAATCCGCCCGGTTTGGATTGGGATGGAGTCTTTATAGCTACTGATAAATAGCCAGTCTTGTTGGCTAAAGAAAAGTTGGTCGAAGCATTAAATGTTCCAGTTTTCGGTCATTTTACTTCGAAAGTTGATTAAAATATTAAATATTTTGCGTCAAATAGAAATTACTGAAATAAAATCCTGAAGCTTTTTTGCCGGTAAACTGGACCTGATCTATTAAGATAAATCTTGACCGGTTAATATTCTATAAAAGTTGTCAGTGGTTCTGGGCATATGAAATTAAATAAACTATGGTGATATGGGTACCATAACATTATGCTCCATATATTCAATTAAACGGCTTGCTAGCTGTTCACGATAAATGTGGCTACGGGAGAAAATCAATGCATGAAGGTGTTTGGTCAACTGTCCTAGGTTTATTCAGTTTAATGACGATAGCTGTATTAATCTTGCCTTTATCTAAAAAGGTGAAGATACCATATACGGTATTGCTTGCTTTGGTTGGTATTATTATCGGTTTCTTAAACAGTTTGATAGGTGGGACTCAGACTGAACTAGGGATAGTTGGTGAACTTTTTCATAGTTTTGAAAGTTTTAATCTAACATCTGGGGTAATATTTTTTGTTTTTCTTCCAGTGCTTATCTTTGAAGCAAGTTTGGCTATAGATGTTCGCAAATTATTATCAGACATCCGCCCTATTTTATTCCTGGCAGTAGTAGGTTTATTTATCTCCACATTTTTGATTGGTGGAGCGGTTTATGCAGTTTCTGGAATGGGTTTCGTTGTTTGCTTACTTTTAGGAGCTATTTTATCTGCGACCGACCCTGTAGCCGTCGTGGCGATATTTAAAGACTTAGGAGCCCCTAAACGACTGGCAATACTGGTGGAAGGGGAAAGTTTATTTAATGATGCAACCGCAATAGTATTATTTACCATTCTTGCAGCTATGATTGCAGGAACCGCAGAAGCAGATCTGGTGACTGGTGGCCTTACGTTTTTGAAAGTATTCATTGGCGGAATAGTTGTAGGGTTTGTGATGGCGCATCTTTTCTCTTGGGTTATTACAAAGGTTAAGGGAATAGCGCTCGTTGAGGTTAGTTTAACTATCTCCCTTGCATATTTAGCGTTTTTGATAGCGGAGCACTATCTGCATGTTTCAGGTGTGATGGCTGTGGTGACGGCCTCGCTTGTGATAGGTTCCCATGGTAGAACCAGTATTTCTGGTCATGGCTGGGAGCTGCTTCAGGAAACTTGGGAAACTCTAGGGTTTTGGGCAAACTCTCTTATTTTTGTTCTGGTTGGCATTGCTGTCCCAACAATCCTCGCCGTTTTTGGGCCCGAGATGTGGCTAACTCTAGGTACGATACTTGTTGTTGGGTTTGGAGCTCGTGCATTGCTAACGCATGGTATTCTTCCCGTCCTAAGTGCAACAGGGATTTGCCCCCCTGTTAACCTTGGATTTAGAACTGTGATGTGGTGGGGCGGTCTCCGTGGTGCAGTGTCTCTCGCATTGGCGCTAGCTTTCTTTGAAAATGAGGCCATATCGCAGGAAAATCAGGACTTTGTTATTGCTTTAGTCTGTGCGTTCGTTCTTTTCACTTTATTTATAAACGCGACCACTGTCGGGCAGGTTATGAAAGCTTTTGGCCTCGATAAACTATCTAAAAATGATCTAGCGATCAGAGATAGGACAGTAGAGAGGGCACTGTCTGAAATTTCTGCAAGTATTCCTTCGATTGCCGAGAACAATGTTATTTTTGGTGAAGTGGCTGAAAAGGCTGTATCTGGCTATGACAACCGGTTGGAAGCTATAAAAAAGACGATCGATAAGCAAGACCCAATTGATGATGACGGCTGGTTGAAAATAGGATTAATGTCAGCGATTGGCCAGGAACGAAAACATTACCTGAATGATTATTCGAAAGGATATGTTGATCCGTCTAATTCAAGAGATTTACTATCAGTGACCGATGATATTCTAGACTCGGTGAAAGCTGAGGGCGCGCGGGGATATACAATCGCTTCAGAAGCAAGTCTTGGTTTTGACTGGAAATTTCAGTTTGCTATGCAGCTTCAGCGTCGTTTAGGGATAGTAGGGCCATTACGCGATAATTTGTCAAATCGTTGGTCGCGTCTTCGAACAACACTTGCGGCTCTAACAAGAATTCAAAAAGTAGGTATTGATGAGATTAAATCACTAATTGATCCAAAGGTTTCCTCTCAGTTGGCAGAATTTATTAATTCAAGAATTATAAAGACAGAGGCGGCTTTGAACGCTTTGAGGGCTCAATATCCAGAATACGCCAATAAAGTTCAAACACTTCATCTTGATAAGATTATGCTTAACCAGGAATTGAGTAAATATTCGGATTTGTACGGCGACGCGATTATAAGCACCGAAATTTATTCAAATTTAGTGTCGACTGTTAACTCACGCGCAGAGGCATCTTCTATTCAGCCTGAGTTAGATTTAGGCTTGGATAAATTGGAATTGGTAGCATCGGTGCCGCTATTTGAGGGAGTAGATAAGGATAAACTTCAATCCATAGCGGATCTTTTAAAACCTCAACTTATTGTCCCTGGAGAAACGCTCTGCACAGCCGGAGAGCCTGGCGATTGTATGTATTTCATTTCATCAGGAGCCATAGCAGTCCAGACCGACGGGGCACCCATAGTACTTGGGTCTGGAGACTTTTTTGGTGAAATAGCATTGTTAAAAAATGCTCCAAGGACGGCAACGGTTATAGCAGAGTCTTTCTGCGAGGTCCTTATTCTTCATAGCTCTGATTTTACAAAATTACTTTCAGAAAATTTGTCTTTAAAAGAGACAATCGAAAAAGTAGCGGAACAGAGACTTTCCAAATAAGGCTCATTAATCAACGTTATTTTAGGGCATCATTCCATTTTTTTGAAAGATGCCCTTCGTCGATCTTTATGTCAATTAAAGCAATAAAATTCCCGGTTTGATTCTAAAATAGTGTTTGCTGCTTCCGTTGCATCCTTTTAAAGTAAAAACTGTCAATTGTGTAAATTTGTTTAACTTAATCAACTTTGGGAGGCACAAATTGTTATATGATAAACGTGGTCTGGCTTTGACTACCGATAATCAAACTGCAGTTGATGCTTTTGACGCAACTGTTGAGGCTTTTTTAACATCCGGTCGTGATACAGGGCCTTTGTTAGCCTCATTAGATGAGACTGATCCAAATATGCTTATGGGCGTCTGTTTGCGGGGCTATCTTATGCGTATGGCAAGTTTAATTGAGTTAGACATAAAAAGTCAGATTGCACTAGTCGACGCCCAGAGATTGTGTCCCGGGGCAACCACTCGTGAACAGTTGCATGTGGATGCTCTTGCCTCCTGGTGTGCAGGCGATTTGGTGAAAGCAGGACAGATATGGGAAGCTATATTAATAGATTACCCACATGACATTCTAGCTTTACGTCTGGCACATAATATTCACTTCTTTGTCGGCGACATCTTTAGGATGAGAGATTCCATGGCTCGACTTATGCCTCGTTGGAGCGAAGAGATCCCCGGCTATGGCTATGTTCTTGGGTGTAGGGCCTTTGCTCTAGAAGAAGCAGGTGAATATGAGCGGGCTGAGCCAATAGGCAGGCGTGCTGTAGAGCTGAATGAGAATGATATATGGGCTGGCCATGCGGTAGCGCATGTATTAGAGATGCAAGGTAGACGAAGCGACGGCGTTGAATGGATTAATAATCACGAAAAGGCTTGGTCCAAAAGAGGGCTCTTTGCAAAACATTTATGGTGGCATAGGTCGCTACACTACCTGGAAATGAACAACTTTGCGGCAGTACTCGACGCATATGATCGTGAGTTTTGGCCGGAACCCTCCGAAGATAATATAGATATCTGTAATAGCTCTAGTATGCTGATGCGTTTGCACATGTTGGGAGTATCTGTCGGCAATAGGTGGAGTTCAATAGCCGAGGTTAGTTCTGGACGTCTTCACGATCGAATGCGTCCCTTCAATGACTTGCACTTTGTTATGGCTTTGGCCATGACGGAAAGAAAACACGAAGCTCGACAGATAGTTAGATCAATGGAGGACTTTGTAGATAATACAAAATCGGAACAAATGACATTAACAAGTGTCTATAAAAAAGCTGCTATACCCGTCGCAGAAGCAATAATTAACTACGCAGAAAAAAACTACTCGGAAGTAGTAAGGTTAATGCTAGAATCACGTTATGAAATGCGCCCCCTTGGCGGCAGTTGGGCGCAGAGGGACGTGTGGGTACGAATGCTTATAGACTCAGCAGTAAAAGACAATCAAATTGGCTTATCGAGAGTCCTTCTGGCAGAACGAATAGCTGCGCAACCCAAGAGTGGGCCAACTTGGCATCTTTATGCCGACACCCTGGAAAAAGCGGGCGATGCTAGAGCTGCAACTGCAGCTCGTTTAGAGGCAGATAGTCTCCTCGTTGCTTAGCTTAATAAAACCAAAAAAATATGTTATGATATAAGAGCCTAAAGAGAGCCTATTACCTAAAATAGTGGCCAATGATACTTGTGATATTTGGAAATACTGGTTGATGAATAAAACATTAACAACGAACTCCGTCGCTGCATTGATTTTAGTCTCATCTTTTATTGAGTCTCCATATCAGAATATACTATTCAACATCGGTGCATTTGCTCTCTCTGGCAGTCTTACGAATAACCTAGCTGTTTATATGTTATTCGAAAAAATTCCTCTCATATATGGTTCCGGTGTTGTGCAAAATAATTTTAATCAATTTAAGGTCGCTATTAAAGGGCTCGTTTTAGAGGAGTTTTTTAATCGTGATAATGTACTCGGTCTGTTGAGTAATACGGAAACACAGAATGCGGGCGGGATATCAGGTTTTATTAACCCGAATAGAATATTCGACGAATTTGTGGAAGCGATCCAGGCATCGTCGCTATCAGGAATGCTAGCTATGGTCGGGGGCGCTACGGCTCTGGAGCCTTTGAGAACTCCAATCACCGAAAAATTTTCAAAATTAGTCTTGGAGATTGAACAGAATATAAAAGAGAAGCCCATCGATATGATTGGAAGTGATACCTTCTTCTCAGATATTGAAAGTTTGATCGACTCCCGTCTTGAACAATTAACTCCAAAATATGTGAAAGAAATAATCTCTAAAATGATTTATCAACATTTAGGGTGGCTGGTAGTTTGGGGAGGAGTTGTGGGTGGAATAGTAGGGTTGATTGTTTCGCTTATTAAATAAAACCCTTCTCTGTGCATAGATATACTTACAAATAAATATGTTGGTCTAATGTGAATATTGAAATGGGGCTGGCTGGAGGACCTAAACTCTGCTTCACAGTCAGATAGCAGATCTGTCTTCTAAGTAGCGGGTTACAGGTTTGGGTCCTGTCGGAGTCGTCAAAAACTCCAGGTTTTCAGAGATTATCTCACTGATAACAAGACCAAAAAAGGGATAACTGCATGTTTTGGCGTGACCACTATAAAACCTCCAGGATCACTAGTGGTACTCGATTTCCCTTTTTTGCGTCAGAAGAGAGAAAAAGGGAAATGTGTTTGCGTGTGCTTGAATTAAAAAGAGTTAATCAAAGTTAGTTAAGAAATCTCATGTAATATAGTTGTCGTCTAAGTAAGTCTCGCAACTGAGTATTTGGCTTCTTTTGCAGTTCCTGACATTCACTCATCGCTTCAATTTACTGCCTTATTAACTTTTTTAGCTTATAGGTTAGTTTCCAAATCATTACGACAGCAAAGCATCAAGTGCCCCACCTTCAGTACTGCACTTAAGTGACAGCACCTTAACTGCTCTATCAAAATACTCCCTCAATAAACCTTAAAGACTATCTAACTATGAACATTTAAGGTGATCATACCCAGTGCATGGTCCATCTGGGGTATGGGGGTATATATAGTTGAAGTGTGCAACACATGGGGTGTTTGTACTGTTAACTAGTTTTGGAGGGTATGGAAGTTCTGTGAAGATTGTAACAGCCATTCGATTAGAATATTATTATACCAAAGAACTATGGTAGTGATAAATGGAACTAACGATTGAGCAAGCACTCCAGCAGGGTATCGCAGCACATAAAGAAGGCAAGCTTCAGGAAGCCGAGTGTCTTTATCGGGCAATCTTACAGTCCCAGCCAGCACATCCTGATGCTAACCATAATCTAGGCGTATTAGCAGTATCTGTTAATAAAGCTGATGCTGCATTGCCGTTATTTAAAACTGCTCTTGAAGCCAATCCAAAGATAGAACAGTTTTGGCTGAGTTACATTGGCGCCCTCATCAAAGAAAAGCAGTTTGATAATGCGAAGAAGGTCCTCGAACAGGCAAAGAAGCAAGATGTGGATGAAGAAAAATTAAACATCATAAAGGTACAGCTAGCTTCTATGAATGAAGCTTTGAATGCTGATAGTGAAAACCCACCTCAAGAACTACTCAATAGCCTTTTAGGGCACTATCAGAACGGGCGATTTAATGACGCTGAAAAGCTAGCGGTATCTATTACAAACGAGTTTCCCAAACATCCATTTGGGTGGAAAGTACTGGGTGCGTTACTCAAACAAACTGGAAGAGTAATTAATTCATTGATAGCTATGCAAAAATCTGTGCAATTAGCGCCTCAAGATGCTGAAGCCCACAGCAACTTGGGCGTTACGCTTCAAGAACTAGGAAGATTAGACGACGCTCTAGCAAGCTGTAGGCAAGCAATAGCGTTGAAACCTGACTATGCCGAAGCCCACAGCAACTTGGGCGTTACGCTTCAAGAACTGGGCAGATTAGACGAAGCTCTAGCCAGCTATACACAAGCGGTAGCGTTGAAACCTGATTATGCTGAAGCCCACTACAACTTGGGCGTTACGCTTCAAGAACTAGGAAGATTCGACGAAGCTGAAGCAAGCTATACACAAGCGAT
>QBVV01000071.1 GCA_003284265.1 SAR116 cluster bacterium AG-313-A07 | reverse complement strand
TTGAAATTTCGGTGTTATTGCCCAATCTTCATTGGTCCTTTAGCAATTGTTCAACAACTTTTGCCGAGCTTACAACACCGGGAAGGCCGGCGCCCGGATGTGTACCTGCACCAACAAAAAAAAGATTTTTAATCTTAGGGTCCTGATTATGGTAACGAAACCAAGCAGACTGGGTTAAATTTGGTGCAATTGAAAATCCTGCACCATGAGCACATAAATATTTTTCTTTAAACGTTTGAGGGGTCATCCAATATTCGGCAGTGATTTGATTTTCTAGATCGGGTAATATTGTTTCCCCTAATGCCTGAACAATTCTATCACGCAAAAGACTTCCTTCTTTATCCCAATTCAGCTGAGTTCTAAGGTTTGGGACGGGACATAAAACATAGAAGCTGTCGCAGTTTTCTGGCGCAAAACGTTTGTCGGTGGCTGTCGGTCTATGAATATATAATGAGAAGTCTTTTGTTAAGGTTCCCCGATCAAAAATATCTTTTAATAATTCCTTAAAACGCTCTGTGAGCCAGATGGTGTGATGGGCGACGTCGGGGTATTGTTTTCTTGTTCCAAAGAATAATACATAAAGTCCCATGGAGTAATTTACAAATCGATCAGGCAGCCACTTCTTGAGACCCATAGAATAATTACTACGTTTGCCAAGCAGTTTTTCATAGACAACTGGCGGGTCAGCATTACAAATTAAATAGTTAAAGCTCAAAGTGCTTCCATTTTCTAGAACAACACTTTCAGCCTTATCATCTGTGTATACTATTCTTTTTACTTCAGCTTGCGTGATAACTTTAATCCCTTGCCTTTTCATTAAAGCCTCGAGCTCGATTACCAGTTTTCCTGTCCCACCTTCGCAGAAATGGATTCCCCATTTCTTCTCAAGAAAATGGATTAGTGAATATATTGAAGTTGTTGAAAATGGGTTTCCTCCAACAAGCAAAGGATGAATTGAAAACGCCTGTTGCAACAACGGATGCTCGATATAACTTTTTACGAAAGCATTAACTGTCTTATCTGCCCGCAGTTTAATGAGATTAGGAATTTGCCGTATCATTGACCAAATTGTCTGAAATGGTACATGGGCTAATTTTGAGAACCCAACATTAAAAATTGCCTCGGAAGCTCTTATCAAGTTCTGATAATTTTCTATGTCTGGGGGAGAGAATTTTTTGATTTCAGTTTCCATTAGCTCCATATCGTTACCATAATCAAATGTTTGTCCGTTATGGAACACATATCGATACCAGGGTGTTAATGGTAAAAATTTCAAATGGTCATTTATATCTTCATTAAATAAATCAAAAAGTTCAGCGAAAAGAAAAGGAGCGGTGATTACTGTTGGCCCCATATCATGTTTAAACCCATCTATTTCCAGGACTTGTGCACGACCCCCCAGGTTATCTAGTCTTTCAATTAAAGTAACTTGGAACCCAAGAGCTCTGCACCGCAGAGCTGATGCGATGCCACCGAAACCACCACCAATCACCAGGACATTAAAACCGCTTGGATTAGTCAAATTTAAATGCTCTCACTGTCACCTATGTTGCTGGAACACATCTTTTTAGCTTCTCGTTCCAGATATGTGACCAAAGGTAGAAGGGCTTGTTGGAGGTTATGTGGTAATCTTGAACGATGAAGTCGCGAGCACTCTAAATGTTGTTTTAGTTGTTTGACACAATTATTAATGGCGCCATTTTCATTAATTTGAGATGCCCAGTCAATGTTTTCAGTCTGGGGTTCACTATTCATCCAATTATCGAATTGGAGTCTATGGCCATTCTTTAGTGTATCCCTAAAGGTTATAGATACAGCATTGGGTGCTCGCCGGTGTAGATCATTGAACGCTTCTTCTGATCCGTCTTTACCAAGTGCATCCAATATATCATTTGAAATTTGATACCCAATACCAAGGGATTCGATACAACGTTTGATGTCATCAAAAAATTGATATTGGCTAGCCAGTAGCAATGGTCCTTCTACAGCAGCCGCAAGTAGCGGAACAGTTTTACCATTGACGACATTATCATAACCAACCCAGTCAAGAATAGGACCTCCCGAAAATTCCCTGGCTTGCCCAGAAGAAAGTCTAGCCATGATATTTGAAAGTAGAGTGATGATACCTGATGCGTCGCCCTTACATTCTTTGGCTGCTAGTGCAGCATGTTCAAAACTTTTTGCCACGAGCCAATCCCCAAAACAAATTGCAAGGGGTGCCCCAAAGTTTGCAAAAATTGTAGGCTTGTGTCTTCGTTGAGAGTCTTCATCACAGACGTCATCATGAACAAGTGACGCATTATGCATCAATTCAACTGATAAAGCCCAGTTTATACCTGCATCGTCGTTGAGTTCTATAGCTGATGCAACCGCAAGGCTCGTAGTCCCCCTTAACATTTTGCCAAAGTCTTTAAAGTGATAACTGGCAACTTGATGAAGAGAGTGGCCTTTTTCAGGCAAAATAGATATCAAGTGATTTTTTAATAGAGTTTTTAGTATATGCTGTTGGCCGTTCGATTCATTCGAAGCCTGATATGTTACTGAAGTTTTATTTTCCAGCTTTATATTATTCACGAATAGCCTCTCCTAGTATCCCAGGCAATGCTTCTAAAAGAAGCATTGCCCGTTTTTTACTAAGATACAATTATTTTAACGTATTTATTTATTTGACTCAGGCGATGTTGCCGCTGCCCAAATCACCACACCGAATGCAATTTTATTAATAAAATCGGCAAGGTTGTAGATGATATTCAGTGCTGCTACATCTCCGCCACCGGCATAGCCATAGATGTAACCGATTGGGTAGATAGCCCACCCTATGGTAACGATCCATTTGAGAGCATTAAAAGCTGTCTTTGATGCATTTGTTCCTTCACTTGCATTGATCTTGCTAGCTTCTCCGGCAAAGATTTCATAAAGGATATAAAGCCAACCGGCCATTCCAATGGCGAACCAAATCCAGACCATACCACTATCTGCGCCGCCAACTTCTCCTAAATAGCCGGCTATCAACATGACGAGCGATCCGATAAGCAGCCGCCAGAATAGTCCAGCTGCTACTGCCGCTACTGCAGCCAATATTAGATAAAACTCAACTATTTGAAGAGGAACAGTTAAAAGCCAATCGACGTATCGAAACACTATTGGTGACTCTCCAGTTCCAACCCAAACTTCACGCATATAGAAGTAGTGAATGGCTGCAATACCGGTAACCATTGCAGCTACTGTTAATGAGGTCTTCCATTTTCCTACTGCTCTATCACGCTCAACATAAAAGAAATAAGTTGCAGCTACCATTGCTGCAGAAATAATCCAAAAACTCACCCCAACGTAATCAGCCGGGTCTAACATTAATGATTTGTCCATTACTGCTTCCTCCTCTGGAAATGTGAACAAAATTAACTACTTTGAGTAGTTCCATTTTAAGTTATTGCGAATACGATTGATTCGCATTTTCCTTTTTTTTTGCCACTTGTAAACCTAAAATAGGTGATTCGCTGTTTATTTGAAACTATTTGTTTCAAAAATGTCCTCAACCCAACATAGGGACTTTTTCTGCAAAGAAAAGCGAAAGGGAACAAGAAATCCGAAAAAGGCCTTTACTGGCCAAAATTATTGGAGTTATTTATAGTTCAGTACTGGTGGTATTTTTAATTATCGGAGGATAATTCCAATCCTTCTAGCGATAGCCCATCTAATCGTGGCATTAAGTCTAGTAGATGTTTTGTATAGTCATGCTGGGGATTGTCAAAAAGGAGCTCGGTCTCATTCAATTCGCAAAGCTCACCATCTTTCATGACGCCTACCCTGTCACACATCTGTCTAATAACCGGTAGATCATGACTAATAAAAAGTATTGTTAAACCTAACTCTGCCTGCAAATCTTTTAAAAGATTAAGTATTTGAGCTTGTATAGATACATCTAACGCAGAGGTGGGCTCATCACATATTAAAAATCGTGGACGAGTTGCTAGAGCTCTTGCTATGGAAATTCGCTGCCGCTGACCTCCTGAAAACTCATGGGGATATTTTGTAGCGGCTTGAGACCCGAGGCCTACGTGTTCGAGTAGATCGATTATGATATCCGAAGCCTCGGATTTAGAGCTGGCCAATTTGTGGAACCAGATCGGTTCTGCAACTATATCATGAACTCTCATTCGTGGATTAAGGCTTGAGAAAGGATCTTGAAAGATCATTTGCATTTGTCGGCGAAACGGATCCAATTCTTCCTGTCTTTTTAAAGCGGTTAAATTAGTATCAGAAAAAATGACCTCGCCTAGTAGGGGGCTGTAGAGGCCGCAAATAATTCGGGCTAAGGTTGACTTTCCCGATCCGGACTCTCCAACAAGACCAAAAACCTCACCTTCCTTGATATCTAGTGACACATTTTTTACAGCATCAAGGTAAATCCTATTTTTTTTCAGAATAGCTGGTTTGGTAGTAAACCGCATTGTTATATTATTTAATTTTATAAGTGGGCCGTCAGCCGACTTAAAGTTCTGTCCCTGTCCAAGCCAGTGACTACTGATATCTATATCTTCCTTTTTCGTTTCTATATCTTCGATATATGTTACCTGAGGGAATCGGACTAATTTCACGTCTGGTCTTGGGACAGCTGATATTAAACTTTGTGTATATGGATGATCTGGATCCCCTAGAATTTTAGCAGTATGTCCATGCTCAACCAAATTTCCATGGTACATGACGGCAACCCTATCGGTAATATCAGCGATAACTCCCATATCGTGTGTAATAATAATCATACCGACATTTTTTTGTTTGCAGAGAACACGCATTAGATCAAGAATTTGCGCTTGGATAGAAACGTCAAGGGCTGTGGTTGGTTCATCCGCTATTATGAGGGTTGGTTCAGCACATAGCGCAAGAGCAACTACTACTCTTTGTCTCATTCCCCCAGAAAACTGATGGGGATACTGTTTCACGCGTATCTCTGGATCGGGGATACCTACTTGCCCCAATAGTTCCATAGCTCTTTGTCTGGCTTTTTCTTCCCCAATCTGCAGATGCAGATCAATTGTTTCAACCAGCTGGGTCTCTATTGTTTGGAGTGGATTGAGACTTGTTAAAGGGTCTTGGAATATCATTCCAATTTTTTTGCCGCGAATCTTTTGCTTTTCAGATTCCGGCAGATCATCGATACGTTGATCCTCTAGATATATTTTCCCATTAGTCATTATTCCTGGCGGTTCTAAAAGTCCAATAAGTGCATTGCCTACTGTAGATTTACCTGCCCCAGATTCACCCACTATGCCTAAAATGTCGCCACGATCGACAGATAAGGAAACATTGTCGACAGCGGTTAACGTAGATTTGCGACTAGGAAACTGTATTTCGAGGTTTTGAATTTCTAATAGTTTCACGATTTCACCTTAATTTTGGATTCAATGCATCGCGAAGCCAATCACCTAAGAGATTGACGGCCAGAACAAGTAATACTAATGCAATACCCGGAAATATTGTTATCCACCACTCACCAGAAAATAAAAAATCGTTTCCTACTCTAATCAATGTTCCTAAAGAAGGCGTTGTTGGTGGTACTCCTACACCAAGAAAACTTAATGTTGCCTCTGTGATAATCGCAATAGCTAAATGAATAGTTGCAATAACAAGCACAGGCCCAGTGACATTAGGAAGAATATGCCTTAACAGGATTGTCCATTGCCGGATCCCAATGACCCTTGCGGCCTGCACATACTCTTTCCCTTTCTCTACAAGAGTTTGACCTCTCACCGTTCGTGCATACTGTACCCAACCTGAGATACCTATCGCGAATACGAGCACATACAACGCTACTTCATCATGTAGCTCTCGAGGCAATAGGCTTCGTGCCAATCCATCGATCAACAGCGCAATTAAAATCGCAGGGAAAGACAATTGTACATCTGCTACTCGCATAATAAACGCGTCTAACCGGCCTCCCACATACCCACTTATTAATCCCAGTCCTACGCCAAGAATTAGAGAAAAAATCACTGATACAAAACCGACAAATAGAGATATCCTGGATCCATAGATTATGGTTGATAATATGTCTCTGCCTTGATCGTCAGTTCCTAAAAGAAATCTTGTTTCCCCATCAAGAAACCAGGCTGGTGGCAGGCTTGCATCCATGAGATCTATAGAAGCTAGGTCAAAAGGGTCGTGTGGCGCAATGAACGGCGCAAAAATGGTTACGAAAAAGAATAGGAATGTAACAGCCGCTGAAACCACTGTGATAGGAGATTTCTTAAAGCTATACCAAATATCACTATCAATAAAACGCTGATAATTAGCCTTTAAAATTTGAGTTTTAGATATAATGCTCATTGGCCGTTCGCCAGTGCTTTATCTATGCGAAGGCGAGGATCTACCACAAAATATAATATATCTACCACCATGTTAATGACTACGAAGAAAAACGCTATCAAAACCAGATAAGCAGCCATAACTGGTATGTCGACCTCTCCAATAGCTTGGATGAATAATAAACCCATCCCTGGCCATTGAAAAACGCTTTCAGTAATTATTGCAAAAGCGATTATTGACCCTAATTGAAGACCGGTTATTGTTATCACCGGAACAAGTGTGTTCTTTAATGCATGTCTAAAGTGAACAGATCTAGTTGGTAATCCTCGGGCTCTCGCAAATTTAACAAAATCTGCCCGTAATACTTCGAGCATCTCGGCGCGGACTAATCGCATTATTAATGTCATTTGAAATAAGGCGAGGGTGATTGACGGCATGATCAATGATTTTAATCCGGATGCTGTCAAGAAACCTGTAGACCACCAGCCAATTTCAATAATGTCCCCTCGGCCAAAGGTCGGTAACCATCTTAGGATTACACCAAATAACAAAATAAGAAGGATGCCTATCAGAAACGTTGGTAGTGATACGCCTATTAATGAAATCGTCATAAAGGTGCGCGACAGAAAACCATTTCGCCGCAGTGCAGTATAAACCCCCATAGGTATACCTATCGCTAAGGCTAAGATGGCTGAAACTAACGCTAATTCTAATGTCGCGGGTAGTCGTTCTGCTATCAGTTCTTTGACTGGTCTTCTATGCTGATAAGAAAAGCCAAACTCACCTACTGACGCATCAGCTGCAAAACGATAAAATTGGAGAAAAAATGGATCATTTAAGCCGAGGCGTTCTCGGAGTTCCGCTCTTTCCTCGAGACTAGTATCCTGACCCACCATATTGTTAATGGGGTCACCAACATATCGAAACAAAGAGAAAGCAATCAGCGCCACAGTCAACATGACGACGACTGATTGTAATAAGCGTTTGAGGATGAATGTAAACATACGCGATTACTAACTGGTTATTTTACCGTTATAAAGAAAAAGGTTGGACAAGAATGCTGTATTTTTTTGGAGTTTGTGACCGCTACGGTATTTAAGTCTTTTGATATAAAAATGGGGAGAGAACGCGCGCCCCCCCCCCATTTTTTACTTTCAGTTCTTGTTTATGTAACGAAGATCGAGCACATTATCTGGCCGTTGGACCAGCTTTACTTTCTCCGATACACCCCAGGAAAGTGGCTGTTGATGAAGTGGAATATGTCCCACTTCGTCTTTATGGATTTTGAAGGCTTCATCAATCATCGACTGCCTTTTTGTCTGATTTGTCTCCGATTGAATTAAAGCCGCAAGTTCATTAATTCTTGGGTTGCAATATCCACCAAGATTAAAAGCCCCAAGTTTGTCTGCTCCACCCCGGCAAGCCATCAGAGCGGATATTGGGTTATGACTATCAAATGTTGAAGGGGTCCAACCAAGCAAGAAAAAGCTGGTGTCATAGTTATTTTGTGCAAGCACCTTGCCAAAATATTTCGACTTTGTTTGTGCCAATAGTGTCACTTTAACACCAATTTTTGCCAGCATCGAAGCAGCGGCCTGGCAGATTCTTTCATCATTCACATAGCGGTCATTTGGGCAATCCATAGTCACTTCGAAACCATTCGGGTAACCTGCATCTGCCAATAGTTTTTTGGCAGCTTTTGGATCGTAC
Source organism: SAR116 cluster bacterium AG-313-A07 (assembly GCA_003284265.1). Classification (GTDB taxonomy): domain Bacteria; phylum Pseudomonadota; class Alphaproteobacteria; order Thalassobaculales; family Thalassobaculaceae; genus UBA7326. The sequence continues at coordinate 1,895 of QBVV01000071.1, read as the reverse complement.
GAAGGTCGATCATTCAATGCTGCGCTGTAACCGTTTATTTGAGGGGCAACTAAAAGACCGGCTGGTACACTAGCGCCACGCATTACCTTTTTCTTAATTGCTTCAACGCCTATCGCTTTTATAAAAGCCTGTCGCACCCTTAGGTCTTTGAACGGGTTTTTCCCTTTAATGTTCGAATAAAGTAACTCATCTCTAAGTTGGTCAAAACCCAGAAAAATAGTCCTGGCTTCTGGCCCAGCAAGAGGCATCACACCTTTGGCATCGTCTAGCCTTTTCCAGTCTTGAACAGGAACTGGATATGCCATATCGACATTGCCAGATATTAGCGCTGCTACTCTGGTTGCATCTTGGGCGATTGGAGTAAAAACTGCTTTCTTGATGTTCCCTTTTACTTTGCCCCAATAATTCGAGTTAATCTCTAATTCAGTTTTTACCCCGGATTGGCGTGATTTTAATTTAAATGGACCTGTGCCGTTAGCATTTAAATTGGCGTAGTTACCTTCATCGCCACCTTTCACATTGGTAGCTTCTACTGCTTTATGCTTCTCCGCCCATTGTTTATCCATTATGTAAAAAATTTCTAGCTGTAATGGTAAAATAGGATTTGGGGCAGCAGTTATAATGTCGATAGTATGATTATCAATGATTTTTGTTGCTTTAATGAGATTGGCAACAACCTTCATATCCGACCCTTCTGAACTTAATCTCTTCACAGAAAAGGCTACATCATCAGCTTCAAAGTCTGAACCGTCGTGGAATTTTACACCTTTGCGTAAATTAAAACGCCAGACTGTTGGCTCTATATTTTTGTAGCTTTCGGCGAGGGCGCCAACCATTTCCATTTTTTCGTTTCGGATGACGAGGCCTTCATAGATGTTTCTTTGAAAACCCAGCGTCATAGTCTCAAATAAGCCATGCGGGTCCATGGTTTGAACATCGCCTTGGAATGCCCATTTGAATGTTTCGGCTTTAGCAGGTGCTGCCGCTAGTCCGATAGCTGCCATAGCAGCAAAAGCAGTTATTCGAAGTTTCATAATATGCCACCTTCCTAGCATCGTTTAATAAAGATGATTTCCAGCTTTTTATAATTTTTTCTCAACCAGGTTTTATAGTTGATTTATATTCCTTCAACGTAGGTCTCTGAAGAAAAGGGATCACGTATCCGAACATTGCGAGACTATTTGAACCTTCAATGGATTGCAAGCTCGCCATTTACAACCGTAATGCGCTTTTAGAGTGTGTTCTTATAAAATATACCATTTTTCATAATTGCAGGCATATACTGGCCCTGGTTAGTAAGCAGAGAAATGTCGGAAATTGGATTGCCTTCGATGATAACGATATCGGCAAAAGCTCCGCTTTTTATTACCCCAAGTTGATCGGACATATTGAGAATTTCGGCGTTTACTTCGGTAGCTTGTCTAATGGCTTCATAATTACCAAGAACTTCAGCCTTGAGAATAAATTCGTCGGATTGATAGGTTTGACATTTACCTAACAGGTCAGAGCCATGGCCAATTTTAACACCATTATTTTTTGCTATTTCTACCGCCCTTAAACCCACCTCCAGAACATCTTCAAGCTTTTCCATCGATGCTTCAGGAAATCCAAATTCTTTTCCGTGCTTATAAAGTGCCTGGTAAGTGACATTAGTTGGAACTAAATAGGCAGCATTTTTTGCCATGACTTTAGCAGAATTATCATCCAATAGATTGCCATGCTCGATTGTTCTTACACCATTATTTACGGCACGAATAATGGCTTTTGGAATGTATGCGTGCGCACATACATAGGTATTCCATGCTTCTGCTTCCTCACAAATAGCACGTATCTCATCCACCGAATATTGAGTGTTTTGTATTGGGTCGGTCGGGGATGCGACACCTCCGCCAGCC
>QBVV01000070.1 GCA_003284265.1 SAR116 cluster bacterium AG-313-A07 | reverse complement strand
TGTCCTAATCGCGCCAATAGCGGATATGATCGAGTATCCTTCATTTCTTGCTGAGGTGGTGTTTGGGGGCTTGATGTCCGGGGTGATGTATTCGCTGGTAGCTCTCGGGTTTGTGCTGATATTCAAGGCCTCAGGTGTATTTAACTTTGCCCAAGGTGTTTTCGCCCTGTTCGCAGCACTCACCTTGGTTGGCTTAATGAATGGGACAATGCCATTTACGCTTGAAAAATCATTACCCGAATTACCAGCATGGGCGGCGGTGATAGTCACCTTCATAGTGATGATAGGACTGGCCATTGCTGTCGAGAGAATTGTGCTACGCCCGCTGGTGAACCAAGATCATATAATCATGTTTATGTCGACTATTGGTCTGGCATTTGTACTCGAGGGATTAGGGGATACAATCTGGGGTAGCGAAGTCAAAGCGCTTGATGTTGGAATACCAACTGGTAATTTTTTAATTGGTGAAATTCAGATACAAATTTTTGATCTATGGGCAGCCGGAATAGCAGCCTTCCTAGTTGTGGTGCTAGCCCTATTTTTTCAATACACAAGAACAGGGCGTGCTCTTCGAGCCGTTGCAGATGACCACCAAGCCGCATTATCTGTCGGAATTCCACTGAAGAATATTTGGATAATTGTTTGGTCCGTAGCCGGGCTCGTAGCTCTAGTAGCTGGTATAATGTGGGGATCAAAATCAGGAGTTCAGTTCAGCCTTTCGCTTATTGCTTTAAAAGCGTTGCCAGTTTTGATTTTGGGTGGTTTCACCTCTGTTCCCGGCGCGATCGTTGGAGGTTTGATAATTGGCGTTGGTGAAAAAGTTGCTGAAGTTTATTGGGGCCCCCTCGTAGATGGAGCTATCGAGAATTGGTTTGCATATGTAGTTGCGTTAGTGTTTTTGCTCTTTCGACCGCAAGGTCTTTTCGGCGATAAGATTATAGAGAGGGTCTGAAAACTATGTTTTATCGTGAGTCAGGTCAATTCAAGACAAGTTACGCCGCTGATCAGGCAATTTTTCCAATAAAGCAAGATAATTGGGGTATGGTCTTACTGCTTCTGATAGCGTTCTTTGCAGTTCCATACTTTGGAACAGAATATTTTTTCCAAGCCATCATGATACCTGTTCTCATATTCGCTTTAGCAGCAACTGGACTGAATATTCTAACCGGATATTGTGGTCAATTATCTTTGGGAACGGGCGGGTTTATGGCGGTAGGAGCAGTAGCTTGCTACAAGCTAACAACTGGGTTCCCTGAGATGAACTTTGTGTTTGTTTTATTGCTTTCCGGGATTATTACAGCTGGGGTAGGTCTACTCTTTGGAATTCCATCACTTAGAATTAAGGGTTTTTATTTAGCCGTTGCGACCCTGGCTGCTCAATTTTTTCTGAGCTGGTTATTTAATAAGGTTGCCTGGTTCCAGAACTACACCCCTTCTGGGACAATAACCATGCCGCCAAGAGAGGTATTTGGGATTGCCGTCACGGGCGCAAATGCTGATGCTATGGATCGCTACCTGTTTTGTCTCGTTTTTGTTCTTATTCTGGCGATGGCTGCCAAAAACCTTGTTCGTGGGCCAATTGGCCGCTCTTGGATGGCAATCCGAGATATGGATATAGCCGCCGAATTAATCGGCTTCCGCCCTTTTCAAACTAAATTAATGGCTTTTTCAATTAGCTCTTTTTATGTTGGGGTGGCTGGCGCTATGGCTTTAAGTTTGTGGCTGGGAAGTGTAGAGACAGCGGAAGCCTTCGACATTAACGTGTCCTTTCAGGTTCTGTTTATGATTATAATCGGGGGCCTCGGAAGTATGATGGGCTCATTCGTTGGAGCAGCTTTTATCATATTAATGCCAATCGTATTAACCAATGTGATGGTAGGTTCATTAGGAATGCAGGCTGTTACAGCTAAGCATTTCGAATTTATGTTCTTTGGAGGATTGATTATTTTCTTCTTAATCGTTGAGCCCCATGGAATAGCGCGTCTTTGGCAAATAGCAAAGGAGAAACTGAGAATGTGGCCGTTTCCCCATTGAAATAGTGGGGCGAACGGTAGGTTAAGTCTGAATATATAATAAACAAAAATAATTATAAAAATTTAAACCAACAGGGAGAAGAGAATGAATATCAAGCGACTTGGTATCGGTGTCTTGACTGGGCTTGGCCTCACCACGATGGTGGCCACGGAAATAGCTATAGCCGCCGAACAAATCTTTGTGCCAGGGCTAGTATATAGAACCGGTCCCTATGCACCGAACGGGATCCCATTTGCTAACGGTATGCAAGACTATCTTACACTAATTAATGAGCGCGATGGCGGAATTAACGGTGTAAAGATTGTCCACGAGGAATGTGAAACTGGGTATAACACCAAAGTTGGTGTGGAGTGTTACGAGAAGTTAAAATCCAAGAAACCAGTCACGGTAATTCCAAATTCAACCGGAATTACATACCAGTTGATCCCTAAAAGTTACAAAGACAACATTCCTCTTCTAACCATGGGGTATGGTAGAACTTCTGCCGCTGTGGGATCAGTTTTTCCATGGGTTTTTAATTTCCCTGCGACCTATTGGTCACAAGCTACCGCAGTAATAAGCTACATAGCGGGTAAAGAAGGTGGATTAGGTTCACTCAAAGGCAAAAAGATAGTCCACATCTATCACAACTCGGCCTACGGAAAAGAAGCTAACCCAACTTTGAAAGTGATGGCTGAGAAGTTTGGATTTGATCTTACTCTCCTAGCTGTAGATCATCCAGGTCAAGAACAGAAGGCAACATGGCTTCAAATACGACGTAAAAAGCCAGATTGGATTTTTATGTCTGGTTGGGGTGTTATGAACCAAGTAGCCGTTAAAGAGGCCGCCGCTCAAGGTTTCCCAATGGATAGATTTATAGGAAACTGGTGGTCAGGGTCAGAAAATGATGTTCTGCCATCCGGAGGTAAAGCCAATGGTTATATCGCGGCAACATTCCACACACCTGGTGGAGGGACACCATTACATGCGGAGATCAAAAAGCATGTATATGACAAAGGTCTTGGGGGCGGTGAACTTAGCCGGACTGGAGAGGTACTTTATATTCGCGGCATGTTAAACCATGTATTTGTTGTTGAAGCAGTTAGAAATGCTCAAAAACATTTTAATGTTAAGGTTCCAAATGGCGAACAGATGCAGTGGGGTTATGAGAATACTAATGTCACAGCTGCTGATTGGAAACGCATTGGCTTACCTGGATATCCTCCAATCAAGGTGACGTGTAATGACCACGAAGGTGGGCATCCAGTTCTGTTTCAACAATGGAATGCAAGCACTAAGACCTGGAAGGTCGTCAGTGATTGGATCCCAGTCATGAAAGATCTGGTTCGTCCATTGATGGAAGCCGATGCAGCTAAGTTTGCGAAGGAAAATAACATCACACCAAAGTCTTGCAGCTAATAATTATTGGGTTCACGGAGTCAATAATGCTCAGTTTAAAACGATAAGCGAGGAACGAAGTGAACGACAAAGTGAACCTATTATCTGTTAATAATATCGAGGTTATATACAACCATGTAATCCTCGTATTAAAAGGCGTATCTCTGGAGGTACCGGAGGGGGGAATTGTAGCCCTCCTCGGTGCCAACGGAGCAGGTAAAACAACAACACTCAAATCAATATCCAATCTTTTGAGTTCGGAGCGCGGTGAGGTAACTAAAGGCTCCATACATTACGAAAATCAGGAAATTCAGTCTCTGACGCCAAGTGACTTGGTGAAGCGTGGCGTTATTCAGGTTATGGAGGGTCGGCACTGTTTCGAACACCTCACAGTTGAGGAGAACCTCATGACCGGTGCCTACACCAGAGGTGCAGATAGAAAGGGTATCTCAGAAGATCTAGAAATGGTGTACGGCTACTTTCCTAGACTTAAAGAAAGATTTAAATCTTTAGCTGGATACATATCTGGCGGGGAACAACAAATGGTGGCGATTGGAAGAGCATTAATGGCAAGACCCAAATTAATGTTACTAGATGAACCATCGATGGGCTTGGCGCCACAGTTAGTTGAGGAGATTTTTGAGATTGTAGCCTTATTAAATAGAGAAAAACAGGTATCAATTCTACTCGCCGAACAGAACGCCTCCATTGCATTGCGTTATGCAAAAACAGGTTACATATTGGAAAACGGACGTATAGTTATGGAAGGAGAGGCGAAGGCACTTGCTGACAATGACGATGTTAAAGAGTTCTATTTGGGTATTTCGCAAGGCGATCAGAAGAGTTTTAAAGACGTTAAGCACTATCGTCGCAAAAAACGCTGGCTTAGTTAAAAATAAACAACTGTTTTTTTCCGAATCACCCACAAATGTGAAGATAGAACCACTTTTTTCATTTTGGGAGTAGAAGGATGCGGATTGGTCTTGCACAAATCATTCAGGAGTCCAATACGTTCGTTCCATTCAAAACAACTCTCGATCATTTTTCAGCGCAATATATTCGACAGGGGGAAGCTGTTCTAAGGGAGCTAGATTCCGTCAAAATTGAATTAACTGGCATGCTAAGTGTTTTGGAAACAAACAACGCAACTCCCATTCCCTTAATAGCAACACATGGATCATGCGGCGGACCTTTAACGCGCGAATGCTTTAGCACTCTTTTAAGATTACTTGTTCAAGAAATTAAATCTGCGCCTAGCCTTGATGGATTATTATTAGCGCTACACGGCAGTATGGCTGCTGAAGACCAAGAAGACTGCGAAAGTGAAATATTAAATAGTGTTCGTCGTCTGCTACCAGAGGGTACTCCAATCGGAGTTTCATTAGATTTGCACGCCCACGTAACACCACAAATGCTTCAAAAGAATGTTTTCTTTGTCGGCTATGAAAGCTATCCACATGTAGATATGTTTAGGACAGGTCAAAAAACAGCTCAGATCCTGATCGATACTATTTCAGGTAAAATAAAACCTGTTATGGCATTATCAAAAAAACCAATGATAATTAGCCCAGTAAATGGTCGAACTACGGAAGGCCCCATGACGGAGGTCGTCGCAAAAGCACGTTGTCTGGAAAATGATAAAGAAGTCCTAGCCGCATCGTATTTCATGGTACAGCCATGGCTCGACTTTAAAGATTTAGGATTTGCGAGTTTAGTATGTACTGACGGGAGTGCTAATAAAGCTCAGTTTCACGCTGACAAGTTAAGCAATATCGCTTGGAGATTAAGGGACTCCCTGTTACCGAATTTAGATAGCCTGGATAATGCTATAATAAAAGGATTAAGCACACCTGGAACAGCTGTAGTTGCAGACTGCGGAGATGCGACAAGCGGCGGCGCGGCAGGGGATAGTATAACGGTATTAAAAACCCTCTTAAGATTGAACGCGGATAAAAATCCGGGATTAACATATATTACTTTAGTTGATGCACCAGCTGCCAGTTTGGCCGCAAAACTCGGCATTGGATCTAAAATTAAAACTAGATTAGGGCATAGCTTATCTCGCAATGATGGAACCCCGTTGGAGATTGAAGCAATCGTTAAAACAATAACCAATGGTATTTTCAAAATGTCGGCTGGATTAGAAGGCGCAGAAATGAACTTTGGCCTCACAGCTGTTTTGAAAATTGGCTCTATAAGAATTGCTGTTCGGTCTATCAGTGGTCTGGAATGGGATACGGGACAATTTACCTCTGTAGGACTTGATTTAAGGCAAGCAAAACTAGTTTTTGTAAAGTCACCATCTCATTTCCGAGCCACCTTCGGTCCCTATGCCTCGCAAATTTTTACAGCGGATACACCAGGGCCAACACGCGTCAATATTGCTAAAGTCAATTATGAAAAACTGCAACGTCCCATTCATCCTTTAGATAAAATTTAGCCTCTATTTTAACTCCTATTGATATAATTAATCGACCCTAACGCTGGACAACTGACGGGATACAAGCTTTGCATAGAAACCATCTAATTCAATAAGATCATTATGTCTTCCCCGCTCCATTAATCTACCTTCTTCGAGTACGATGATTTGATCTGCGTCTTTGATAGTAGATAAACGATGCGCTATTATTATTGTTGTCCTGTTTACCTTTAGCCTATCAAGCTGACGGCGTATCTCAGATTCATTAACAGAGTCGAGATGACTGGTTGCTTCGTCTAGAATTAGGATAGGTGCATTCTTTAGAAACGCCCTCGCTATGGAAACGCGTTGTCTTTGTCCTCCCGATAGACTGGTCCCTCTCTCTCCTACCTCGGTATTTAACCCGTCAGGCAATACTGCAATCAAATCACCAAGAGCGGCACCCTCTATCGCATTTTTAAGTTCTGCCTCACTCGCATCCGGCTTAGCTATTAAGATATTTGCTCGGAGCGTATCGTTAAATAAATAGGTATCCTGAGCAACTAGAGCTATTCGGCTTCTCAAATCATCTAGCGTGTAATCTTTTAAATCAGTACCGTTTAGTTTTATTAGCCCCGCGTCAGGATCCCAAAATCGCATTAACATCTGTGCCGTTGTTGTTTTTCCTGCGCCAGACGTGCCCACAAGGGCCACTGTCTCTCCAGATAATATTTTTAAATCAATATTCTTTAATGCATAACGTGTTTGGCCTGGGTAGGAAAAGGTCAATCCTTGCATTTCCAAACTCGCCTCAGATTTTTTAGCAGGAGGAGCACCCGGACCGTCCACAACAGGTATGGGTTCATTTTCCAGTGCATAGTAACGTCTCGTGGAACCTAGTGTGTCCGCTAGTTGTCTGCCTATTTGTGCGATCTCTGATACAGGCAAAAATGCGGACATCGCAAGTAGTGTTAAAAGAGGTAAGATTCCGGAGCTAACCTCTCCATGCTGAACCATCAGGGTACCAGAAACCACAACTGATAACCCTCCAAAACCGGTCAAAACCTCTAGCAGGCTGTGTTGAAAAGTAAGTTGCTTAAAGAAAGGTATTCGGAGTGCTATATGCGTATCTGCCAGCCTATCAAAACCTTTGGCTCGGCGTTCTTCATCTTGGAAAGTTATTATCTCACCTAACCCCTGAATTGAGTCTATCGCGTATGCACCCAGTTCACCGGATGCTTCACGTGCTTTAGAGCCAAGTCTATCAACACTTCCACGCATCAAAAATGGACTTAAACCAACCGCAATTAAAAATGGTAAAAGTGCTGCCGCAATCCATAAACTTTGGGTCCCAAGAACTATCAGTACGAGGCTAGGGATTAGGAAGGCCACGAATGCGGGAGCAACTGTATGAGCAAAAAAGTACTCTATGAGTTCAATATCGTGGGTAGCCAGGTTCATGAGGTCCCCAGTCCGGCGCCTGATTAAATAAGAGGGAGCTAGAGCATCAAGTTTTCTAAATGCATCAATTCGCATCTCCGCTAACAATCTAAATGCCATATCGTGCGCTACCCAAGACTCAAGCCAGTGAGTAATACCTGCCAGTGGTGCAAGCATCCAAAGCCAAATCAAGTACTGATCATAATCAGTACCATTTTTCAAACTCAAGACTATCAAGGCGCTCGCGACACCAACACCTATGTAGGCAAGCACCCTAGTAACACCAAAAAAGAATGTCAGACCTAGTCGCCCCTTCCATGGCATTATTACACCCATTAGTGATTTGATTACCTGGTACCAGTTCAATCCTTCTGCTTTTATTACGCCTTCCGTTTCAGGGGTTTTTGCGCCTCCAGAGATATTGTCAAGATTATCAATTTTTGAATTATAGGCACTTTTAGCAACCTCCTTTATTCGATGTGCGGAACCAGCTTGCATCGCTTGATCTCGCATCAAAGCAGAGTATGTGTTATCTCTAGAAATTAAGTCGCTATGGATACCTGTTTCAACAACCTCGCCATCATCTAAAACAATTATTCGATCGCAATCTATTATACTTGATAAACGGTGCGCTAAAATAATGGTGGTTCGGCCAACCATTAGTTTATTTAAGGCATCTTGGATAATAGCCTCATTTTCTGCATCTACGGCCGATAACGCTTCGTCTAAGATAAGAATTGGAGAATCACGCAGTATCGCCCGCGCGATAGCAACCCTCTGTCGCTGACCTCCAGATAACTTAATTCCCTTTTCTCCAATTATAGTATCATATTGCTGCGGTAGCGATTTAATAAACTCGTCGATATTAGCTGACTTAGCCGCCAGGCGAAGTTCTTCATCACTCGCTTCTGGGCGTCCCATTCTTATATTATCGCCGACAGTTCCATGAAATAGAAACGTATCTTGATTAACAACCGCTATATTCTCTCTAATTTGCGAAAAGCTCATCTCCTTTAGATCTACGCCTCCAAGAGTTATTATACCGCCTTGTGGGTCGAAAAAGCGCAAAATTAGTTTTACCAAGGAAGACTTTCCGCATCCACTTGGCCCGACCACCCCTAAACATTCACCCGCAGCAACATCAAAACTCAAATTTTGATAAACTGACCTTAAAGAGTTTGGATAACTGAATTGGACATTTCTAAATGAGATTGATGGCGTTAACCGCTCGGTAATGGGTTTGGAACTTTTATTTTCTACCTGGGGCTTAGCATCTAATATATCGTATATGCCCTGCGCTGCTGACATTCCGACCATTCCTTGATGCAATACACTCCGCAAATCTCGCATTGGCCTAAAAATTTCAACCCCCATTAATAAAATGATGAGTAATCCACTTAATTCCATCTGCTCATTTACAACTCTACTTGCCCCTAACGCCAATGCAGCGGCAGCTCCAATCGTAATTGAACAATCAGTGATACCTCTTGAGAGCACATTGGTGCCCAAAACCCACATGGTTTTCCTGAATAAATCTCGCGCCTTAAATTCCAAAGAATCTGCACGGTTTGTGCTTTGTCCAAATGCCTTTAACGTTGCCAACCCTTGAATTGAATCCAAAAACTCTGAAGCAAAGACAGCATAGGAATGCTGCCTGCCTTTTGAATTTTTAACATCTAAGCTGTGCCACAATGCTGGTAGGAATAAGGCAAGCAAGGCAAAACCAACTAGTACACCTGCTACCGGGAGATCTATAAAAGCCACAAAAATAAATATTAGAATAGGGGTAAAAAACGATATCAGTAGCTGAGGTAAATATTGCCCAAAATAAGTTTCTAGTTGTTCAACACCCTCAACAATTGAAAGTGTCAATGCTCCAGAACGTTGACTTCCAGCATAAGCCGGTCCTAGTGTTGTAATATGATCAAATAAATTTTTACGCAGTTTTTTTTGAACTTGAGCGGCAGTTTTGTGGGCTATCATGGTGCGAAAATGTTCTAAAACACCACGCAAAACCATCACTGCAATAATTGCTGCCGAGGGAATTAACAGGTCTATTACGGTAGCTCCATTAAATACCTTTCCTATTAACCAACCGAGTAAAGCCAGACGCGCAACACCAAATCCAGAAGAGAGTAATCCAATGATCATAGAATAAAAAATTCGGGATCTGACACCCTTAGTAAATTGCCATAAACGAAGTTCTAAATGCATCGAACACTCTTTTTTCTAAAATGAGTTTTAAAGTGATAGAAACACGATTGTTGTTGAAAACAGGAAGCCTGGTTACTCTTCTTTTTCTTCCACTGTTTCAGCGTCAAAGGAATTTTTATCTTTCGACTGGTTCATTCTTTTTTCTTCCATTCGGCGTTTCTTCTTTTCGGCCTTCAGTCGATCGCGTTCCATTTTTTCAAATTTATAATTAGTTTTGATAGCCATAGTTATACCTTTTTTCCAAGAGTTTTAGCTATCATCGAGTTGAGCAACTCGCACCGATAGAACCTAGAACAGGGGACAATTTAAAGAAACCCTAACAAAATTAATATGTAAACCAAAAACAGAACATTAAGCAGTTTTCATATGGTTTATTCCTAATTCTTCAATCATGGTGTCTCGCATGGCAAATTTTTGCACTTTTCCTGTTATCGTCATGGGAAAAGCATCCACGAAACGTATATACCTCGGTATTTTATAATGTGCTATTTGTCCGTTACAAAAC
>QBVV01000069.1 GCA_003284265.1 SAR116 cluster bacterium AG-313-A07 | reverse complement strand
AAGTGAGCCAAATTCTGGATCTGATCTATTTGCGGCAAGTACTAGAGCCACCCAAACCGACGGCGGTTATTTGATCAACGGGACTAAACTATGGACTTCAAATGCACATCAAGCGGAGTATATGATCGGGCTTTTCAGGACATCCCCGCCCACCAAAGAAAACCGGCGTCACGGACTAACACAGTTTCTGGTTAACCTAAAACAACCTGGGATTACAATTAACCCAGTCAGAAATATGGCAGGTAAGCATGACTTTAATGAAGTACTCTTCGAGGACTTGTTTATCCCCGATGACCATCTACTAGGAGAGGTAGACTCTGCCTGGAAGCAAGCAACAAGCGAACTTGCGTATGAAAGAAGCGGCCCAGAGCGCTTTTTAGAAACCTTCTATGTATTACCCGAACTTGTTCGTGTTATTGGACAGCAACCAGATGCAAGGGCAGCCGAAGGTATTGGAAGGCTCGTCGCACAACTTCATACGTTGAGACGCATGTCTGTTTCAGTAAACGGAATGTTGCAGGCAGGAAAAGAACCCGTAATAGAGGGCTCCATCGTTAAAGATGTTGGAACGATTTGGGAGCAAAATTTACCAGCAAAAGCAAGAGACCTAGCTGCATTCGTAGACGACACGCCCAGTAACAGGTCAAATTTTGATGAATTGCTACAATATGCAACCAACATCGCGCCCAAACTTACCATTCAGGGCGGTACAACAGAAGTACTACGCGGGATCATCGCTCGCGGTTTAGGGCTTCGTTAATTTAGGTTTCATAGATGGCAGATCTCTCCGCATTTTTATCACCTAAAACAGTAGCAGTAATAGGTGCTTCCCCCGACACCACAAGTCTGCGTGGCCGTATTATGAAGGTACTTCTTTGCCACGATTTTGAAGGAAAAGTCTTTCCAATTAGTAGATCACATCCCGAAATAATGGGACTGAAAGCCTTTCCGACCATTAGTGATGTTCCAGAACAAGTAGATCTTGCTGTTCTTATAATACCCGCTATTTATGTAGCTGACACGCTTGAAGAGTGTGCAAAGCATGGGGTTAAATCTGCTCTGATTTTGTCGTCCGGATTCGCCGAGGATAGCTCAGAAGATGGTGATTTGCTCCAGAAGAAATTGCTGGATATTTCTAAACGCACCAATATGGTTATAAGTGGGCCTAACTCTGAGGGGTACGCCAATATGGCGCTAAAATTATGCCCAACGTTTAGTCCGGCTGTTGACGGAGAAAACATTGAACTCATGCCTTCATGGCCAGCGAAAAAACGGATCGCTGTGATAGCGCAAAGTGGAGGAATGGGGTTTTCGTTTTACGATAGAGGGCGGCCAAAGAATTTACCCTTCAGTTATGTCATCACAACAGGCAACGAGGCATGTCTGGAGAGTCTAGACATCGTTGAGTATTTAATTGATTCGGACGAAGCTGATATATTTTTAATGTTTATGGAGGACGTAAAGACACCCTCTAAATTGTCATATGTAGCTGAAAAGGCATTAAGTGCTGGAAAACCTATAATTGTCACCAAGATAGGTCATTCTGATGCTGGTATAAGAGCAGCAGCCTCGCACACTGCTTCATTGGCAGGTTCTTATCAAATCTATAAATCAATATTCGAACGGTATGGAATCATCGAGGGCTCTGATATCGAAGAAATAGTCGATATTGCAGCAGGCTTTGTATATTTTGGTGACCGCCCCCCATCTGGAAAAAGAGTTGGAATATTCACAGCATCAGGCGGTGGAGGCGGCTGGATGGCCGATAGTTGTGCCTCCAATGGTTTAGAGGTTCCAATATTGGATAACACTACGCGAGCCAATATAGATCAATACCTGCCAAGTTACGGAACATCGCAAAATCCGGTGGATGGCACAGCAGGTGTTATAAATCAAATTGGGTATGCCCGGATCAGCGAAATGATAGCTGAATCCCCCAATGTGGATACGGTAGTCACAATTGCGTCAACAAGGGTTTCTCATAAGTTAGTGTCAGAAAAAGAGAAACTACTGGAAGTATCCAAAACAACCAATAAACCCATTATGTTTTGGAGCTATACTTTACCGCATCAAGAGTCTGCGCAAGTTCTAGCGGAAACAGGGTTCCCTTTATTCACAGATCTTCGCAACTGTACTAAGACGATAGCAACGATGCATGATTATACCGTCTATCGGGACAAGTTCTTAGAAAAAAGAAAAGTATTATCAGACGACAGGCCATATCCAGACGAATTATTAAATTTAATAAAAAATGCAGCAGAAAATATCGTCGAATACAAAGCCATGTCGATATTACTCGAGGCAGGTATCAAAACCCAAAAAAGTATCCTTGTCCAATCGGAAGATGAGGCGATCCTGGCAGCTAAAACGATTGGCAAAGCTGTAGCGTTAAAAGTCCAATCCCCGGATATCCCTCACAAGTCACAAGCCGGCGGGGTAGTGCTTAATATCGCTAGTCATAATGATATTGGTCAAGAATTTAAGTCCATGCATTCTGCAATCTCAAAAGAGTACCCCAAAGCAATCATTGATGGATTTTTAATTCAAGAAATGAGTGAACCTGGGTTAGAAATTATTCTGGGCATCAATAACAGGGAAGGTTTTGGACCAATTTTGATGGTTGGGTTCGGCGGAATACATGTCGAGAAGACAAGAGATGTTGCTTTTGCCCCGGTTCCATTAGGCGAAGACGATTGCAATCAGTTATTAAAAAAACTAAAAGGGTCGATATTATTAGATGAAGATAAATATGACGTACCTGCCCTGATTGATCTAATGACATCCCTTTCTAAATTTGCAGCATCGACCGATGACTATATCGGAGAAATAGATCTAAACCCTGTACTTGTTCACCCAAAAGGACAGGGGATTACAGTCATAGACGCGTTAATGTTCAAACACCAACAACACTGATTTTCTAAATATGGAGAGTAATCATGATACAAAATGAATCTTTTGACGATATCGAGGTCACTATTCAAGGGCACGTAGCAATAATTGAAATTCAACGGCCACCTCATAATTTTTTTGATTATTCTCTAATACAACAAATTGCTAGCGCCATGGAAGGAGTGGATAAAGATACTAATCTTCGGGCCGCAGTTCTCTGTGCACAGGGAAAATCTTTCTGCGCCGGCGCTAATTTTAACTCCGACGGAACGAGTTCAAATCAAAATGGTGGATCAGATACAGCGGATCGCTCCTCTCATTTGTATGTCGAAGCCGTTCGATTATTTGCGACAAAGACACCAATAGTAGGAGCAATACAAGGAGCAGCTATTGGGGGAGGATTTGGCTTATCTTTAGTTCCCGACTTCAGAGTAGCATGCCCAGAGGCCCGATTTGCAGCAAATTTCACGAGACTAGGCTTCCATCCAGGATTCGGGTTAACGCATACGCTGCCATCCCTGATTGGTCACCAAAAAGCATCTCTTATGTTTTACACAAGCCGAAGAATAAAAGGTGAAGAAGCATACCAATGGGGTCTAGCCGATATGCTAGTCCCATTAGATGAAGTGCGCCAGTCCGCGATAAGTTTAGCTGAAGAAATTGCTGAAAATTCACCTTTGGGCGTGATAGAAACCAGAGCGACTATGAGACAAGGTCTCGCCGATCGTGTGAGAAAAGCGACAGATCATGAACTCGTTGTGCAGAATAAACTTAGAGCAACTGAAGATTTCAAGGAGGGGATTAGAGCAGTCGCTGAACGAAGAGTGCCTAATTTTAAGGGATTGTAGAGCCAAACCTCGATTTTATGTTTTAGCTCATGGCTTACTCAGAAACGTAGAAGGAAAGAAATTCGCTCAGGTTTTCTTTCCCAAAGGATACTTTCCTTCAATCTGAGCGACCTCCGTTTTCAACCTCAAGAGACCAATGTCTCTATTCTTAAATAGTTCCGAAGCGCTGAGATCTCCATAGTCAAAATAGCCCGCGCCACTCATAACTCCTCCACGACCAGATTTTATCAACTCATCTAAAGTTGGGCTATTACCTTTTGGAATAGGCGGGTCGTAGGTTCTATTTGCCATCCCACGTTGCATCATATCCAGCCCGGTAAAATCCGCTTTCATAAGGCTACCCATCAGGGCCATCCGTAAAGCGAGACCATATTTAACCGAATCATCTATAGCACTTGGCGTAGCCCAACCCTCATCTAACAATTTGGTTATCTCCAATCCCATAGCCGCCTGCAATCTATTGGCTACATAGCCACTGATAAATTTTTCGAATAAGACGGGCTTCTTTCCTATTTTTAAATAGAAGTCTTCCATAACCTTGAGTAGCGCCGGGTCCGTTTTGGGACCTGCAGCTAGATCCACTAGGTCAATTATATATGGCGGGGTATACCAATGCGCAATGAGGCAATTTTTCAACCTACGTTCTGGTACCAGCGGAAAAATATCAAGATTCGACGTGTTGCTTGCTATTATGATATCTAAATCTGCCGCTTTGTCTATTTCACTAAAGATTTTGGTTTTAACTTCAACATTTTCAACTACTGCTTCAACAACAAGGTCGGCGTCCATTACAGCTTCCTCAAGTTTTTCGACAGGTTGGATTCTTTCAAGAATTTTTGCTCGATCTTTTTCAGATACCACTTCTGCAGAAATTAATGTATCCAATGCATTTTCAATTAAGTCCATACCTATTGAAAGTTGCCTGCTACTAATATCCTGCATTTTGATTTGACAGCCGCCGATCGCGTGAACCAATGTCAACGCATGTCCCATCAGGCCAGCACCAATTACACCAACGTTTTTAATCTTCCGCATTTAATATTCCCTTATAGACCCAAAATTTCTTTGGAGCATTTTTATAAATGAAAGGCATGATCAACGAAATATCATTATGATAATAACTAAGCTAAAAGTACTATTGTATTATCGTTAACATTGCCACCGATTTAACTGGAGCAGACCAATGAAAATTGGACTTTTTTTAACTAACCAACAGTTTACTACTACCGACATGGTCAAAGCTCTCGATGAACAAATACAGATGGTTCACCATGCCCGAGATAATGGATGGGATACACTGCTATCAGGCCAACATTACTTGAATGAAGGTAATAATCAACAGCTTCAACTGGTTCCATTTTTAAGTCGTTTAATACCGGAAGCAGGAGACATGCATATTGCTCTGGGCATTCTGCTTCTGAATCTACATAATCCGGTGTACACAGCAGAAACAGTAGCCAGTCTTGATGTGTTATCCCGAGGAAGACTAATTTTTGGTGTGGGCTTAGGCTATAGAGACACTGAGTTCGATGCATTTGCTGTTCCAAAAGGAAAGCGCGTAGCGCGGTTCGAAGAATACCTAGAACTCGTCCAAAGATTGTGGACTGAGGACAACGTCTCCCATAACAGCGAAACTTGTGTTTTGAATAACGTTCGCATGAATATTCGCCCAATACAAAAACCAAGCCCACCAATATGGCTAGCAGCGAATAATGATAAGGCTATAGAGCGAGCGGCTCGAATGTCCGACGCATGGTTCGTGAATCCTCATTCTCAACTCGAGACGATTCGCCGACATATGGATGTTTATAATGATGCTCTTCGAGCGGCAAATAAAGCAGCACCTAAAGAACTACCAATTATGAAGGAAATATTCTGTGCCAAAGATAAGGCAAGTGCGATGCAGATTGCTGGCCCATACTTATTCGGGAAATATAAAGATTATGCCACATGGGGTCAGGATAAAGTTATGCCAGATAATGAAACTTTCGATCAGGAGTTTGAAGATTTGGTCAAGGGCCGTTTTATTCTTGGTTCACCCGAAGATTGTTTTGAAGAACTCCGTCCTTACTGGGAAGAGTTTGGTATGAACCACCTTATCATCAGAACTCATTGGGTAGGAATGCCAGGACAGATAGCCCTGGACAGCATGGCATTAATGTCTAAGGAGCTTCTTCCAGAGCTGCGTAAAATTGATTCTAAACCCTCATTGTAGTCGAGTTATCCCAAACAATATTATTAGTCGTGGGTTGCTAAACTAGATCACCGTACTTTTTTTGAACGCGACCCTGAAAATGTTCTCTGGCGCCGGGGGTTGGCTTGTTATAAACAGCGAAAACATGGCGGCGCAAAAAATAACCAGTCAAATCTAATCCATCGATAAATTCAGCGGGTCTTTCAAATCCCTTTGGCGTTAAAAAGCCAGGTAACTTTAACAATTTTGCGCTATATTTTAACCCTATTTCTTTTGATACAGCCCTACCCGTTTTGGGGCTTACGAAGCTTAAATCATCATTAGTCCCTGTAACGGTACAATTACTCAATTCCAAACTAAACCCCAACGTTCCTAAAAATCCAATTTCCCACCTAATATAGGTGGCTAGCCAAATAACTTCTTCCTGTTCTCTTATGTGTTCAATCAAAATTAACAAAGCCTCAAAAACAGGAAGTAGCTTCTCACGATCTGGAAGCGCTTGTTCGCAAATTGACAAAGCAGCTGTTAAACCAGAGAGTCTCATAGGGTCATCAAAAAAAATAATAGCATTGCTTCTTAAAAGCTCTATTTGAAAAACTCCAAGGTGATCTTCAAGTCGGGCTTTCCACGTTAATTTCACGAAATTACCCGGTTGCAACCCCCCTCGAGCCGCTTGCGACTTAACTCCCCTAACTAGTCCAGCGTGCTTACCCCTTTCTTTTGTCAAGGCCAATACTATTACAGAGGATTCCCCATAGGGCCGGACACTTAATACAATTGCATCATCTTGCCATTCAATCATGATAATTTATGCATTGGGATCAAGACCCCATAAGGCATAACGATCGGGATCTTCCATCCAGTTTTCTCTAACTTTGACAAAGAGAAAAAGATGAACCGTCCGATTTAATAAAACTTGAAGCTCATGTCGAGATGCCTTTCCTATCGCCTTTATCATGCTACCATGACGTCCCAACGCGATCTTCTTATGTCCAGGGCGTTGGACATAGATGATTTGATTTATAACAATTGCACCATCGTCTCTTTCGGTCCACTCCTCCGTCTCGACTGTAGCTCCATAGGGCAACTCCTGATGTAATTTGAGGAGCACTTGTTCTCGAGTTATTTCAGCGGCTAACAGTCGTTGTGGCAGGTCCGAGACTTCATCTTCTGGATACAACCAAGGACTGTCCGGCATTCGTACAGATAAATACCCTAACAATGTTTCACAACCACTGCCATTTTCAGCAGAGATCATAAAAGTATCAGAAAAAATATTCTCTTTTTGAAAGCGTTTAGTAATTGGAAGAAGTAGTTCTGGCTTCACTAAGTCGATTTTATTTAGAACTAAAATTGCTTCCTTATTATTGTTTTTTAAGCCACTTAAAATACGACTTGTATCGCTGTCTACTTCCCTTCGGGTTACATCATATAAAAAAATGATCAAATCCGCGTCATCCGCGCCTAACCAGGCTGCGTCAACCATTGCTCGGTCTAATTTTCTTTTGGGCTCAAATATTCCGGGTGTATCTACAAATATTATCTGCGATGCACCATGCATACAAACCCCTCTTATTCTGGTCCTGGTTGTTTGCACCTTATGAGTAACTATTGAAACCTTAAATCCCACTAGTTGGTTAACTAAAGTTGACTTGCCCGCGTTAGGCGCTCCAATAACTGCAACAAAACCAGCTTTAGTTACCTCATTATCCATTACTTACGCACCTAATTTCAGGTCTTCTAATAATAATTCAGCAGCTTTTTGTTCAGCCCTCCGTTTTGATCGCCCAACGCCCTGTCTTGGTTTATGGTTTTTTAATGAAACCTCTATCGTAAACTCTGGTGAATGGGCCGGTCCAGCAAGAGACACTACAGTGTACTCTGGAAGTTCATACCGTTTCATTTGTGCCCATTCCTGTAAAGCAGTTTTTGCATCTAAAGGAGGCTTTATCTCGCGCTCTATTAATGGCTCCCAGTATTTATGTATAAATTTACTTGCTGCCTCCACTCCGCCATCTAAGTATAACGCCCCTATAGCGGCTTCAAGAGCATCAGATAGAATTGTGTTACTTTCTCTCGCTCCAGATGCTTCTTCGCCATCAGAGACTAACAGGTAATCCCCAAACGTTATTTCTTTAGCAATATTTGCCAAAGCCTCCCGCCGAACTAACTGCACGTACCGCCGAGCTATATCTCCTTCGCGTTCCTGAGGAAACCGCTCCAATAACTTGTGCGCTATAACTAAGCCCAGGACTCTATCGCCTAAAAACTCAAGTCGCTCATAAACATTCCAAGATGACCTTTCGAGACTGGCATGCGTTACGGCTTGACGAAGTAACTCGGGATCCTTGAATTTATAACCCAGTTTACTCTCAAGCGCCTCCCGGTAAAATACTTTCTCCGTCATTGAATTAAATCAAAAATACGGCTAAAACGAATAGCCTTTGGCCAGTTCCAGACTTCCCACCAGGACCATCGAGGGTTCCAAGCCCAGAACAAAATCTCTGCCCGTCCAACCAAATTTTCGAACGGTACAGTTCCGACATTTTTATCTCTGCTATCTACAGAATTATCTCTATTATCCCCCATCATGAAATAGTGCCCCCTGGGCACTGTAAAGATACCTGTATTGTCTGCAGGTCCTTTATTCCCAAGCAATTCAATTACTCTGTGCTTTACCCCATTAGGTAGCGTCACTAGATACTGGGGCACGCTGATTTTCCGCCCAAACGCATCCATTTTCTCAAGGCCTGGTATCTTTTCTCTAACCACCGGTTTACCATCGATGTGGACCAGACCATTTACTAGTTGGATTGTCTCGCCTGGCATACCTATCAATCTCTTGATATAATCTATTTTTGTGTTGGTTGGTTTTTTAAAAACAAAAACATCCCCTCTTCGCGGTTTACTCTCTAAAATTCTCCCTGAAAATAGTGGGGGCGAGAATGGAAGTGAAAACTTGCTATACCCATAGGAGAACTTCGAAACAAAAAGATAATCGCCGACTAAAAGAGTTGGGATCATAGAGCCAGATGGAATATTAAATGGCTCATATGCGAAGGTTCTTATAATAACTGCTATAAAAACTGCAGAGATAATGGTTTTGAAAAATTCCCAAATACCAGTAGTTTTTTCAGAAGGAGATGGTTTCATTTTGGGTAGTAAATCCGTTTCTTTCAAATATTGTTATTCGCCACAATTTTAAAATTATAAAGTAACACTTATCGCTCAAATCGCTTGCATCTTGTAAGTTGAAGCAGATAATATCCGCATTCGATAGTGACCAATATTTTTCTACTACTCTATAGTTATAAAATTCTATTTTCTTTGCGGCTCCGCTGAAATTACCACCAACGCGTGAGCGATAGGCGGTTCGTCCGATAAACTTAGATCAATTCTGGGTATCATACCGGATGGGATCAAACCATCCAGTATACTTGCAGCACTTCCTGAAAAGGATAATATTGGCTTACCATATTCATTATTAATCACCGCAAGTTCTTTCCATTTTATCCCCCCTCGGTAACCATCTCCTAATGCTTTCCACGCAGCTTCTTTCGCAGCAAAACGTTTAGCATAAATCGCTATCCGGTTACCGCTGCTATCTGCTTTCAAACGCTCTTCACCTGTAAAAATACGGTTTATGAACCTATTTCCAAAACGGTCAACAGAATTTTTGATCCTGTCAATATCTACAAGATCGCTTCCAATACCTATTATCATATCAACCTACAAAGCATGTTTATTATAGGGAAGAATCACTATTTGAGACTTCAACTTCTCTAGCCTCGGCCATTATACGTTTCATTTTGTCTATAGCTTTTGTTAATCCTATAAAAACAGCTTCCCCAATTAAAAAATGACCTATATTTAACTCCGTTATTTTCTTAATAGATGCTATCGGCCCAACATTTTCATAATTCAAACCGTGTCCAGCATGACACTCTATCCCTAGCTCATTAGCATAATCGACGGCTCTTTGTATTCTTTTCAATTCATTTTCTTTATCATCAGCTCTCAATTCACTGTATCTTCCAGTATGCAACTCAATAACGGGCACTTCTAATTTCAAAGCTGTCTCTATTTGCCTCAAGTCGGGTTCAATAAAAAGTGATACACGTAAGCCATTGTCATTTAATTGATGGCATATTGATTTTAATCGATCAAATTGACTTATTAAATCAAGCCCACCCTCTGTAGTTATTTCCATTCTTTTTTCAGGGACTATGCAGACAGCATTTGGCTTTAATTTTAAAGCTATATCTGTCATTTCGTTAGTTGCCGCCATTTCAAAATTGAGAGGCAATTCTATTTCCGCCATTAATCGCTCTATATCCTCATCTTTTATATGTCTACGATCTTCTCTCAAATGCGCAGTTATACCGTCAGCACCAGCATTTTGAGCTATGAGTGCAGCCTTAATAGGATCCGGGGATCCACCACCTCTTGCATTCCGCACGGTTGCAACATGATCGATATTAACCCCAAGTCTTAGATAATTCATATTCTATGCCCCATTAGCTGAACGTATAGGTATTCAAGAATTCAAAGAT